>NZ_SOGE01000025.1:0-229359 GCF_004402575.1 Cryobacterium sp. TMT2-4
TGAGACGAAGCGAAAAACTGTGGTTCCACATGAGGCCGGGAAGCTCTGCGGCTTTCCGCACCTGTGGGGTACGTTTGAATACATTACGGCCGACACACCGGACCGTCAAAACCAGCAACCGCCCGGGCGTGTCACGCCCCAACGGGGCGGAAACACGGCTTCCGTGCAGCCGGGACGGCACCCTATTTCAGCACAGCGGCAGTGCCGCTCGGGGCAAGAGTCTCGGCCTCGTCGTTCTTCACTTCGGCGGAAACCGAGGCATCCGCAACGGGGTGGGCGGCGCCCCTGTCCCCGCGGTACTTCCACAGGCCGATGCCGACCACGACGCCCGCGAGCAGGAGGGACATCAGGAGTTCCATGCGGGTGCGTTCGAGAATGGCCATGCCCGCGAGCAGTGCAACGATGGCGCCGATGGCCAGCCAGGTCAGGTAGGGGAAGGCCCACATCTTCAGGCTCAGGCGACTGGCGGCATCCGTGCCCATGCGCCGTCGCAGGATCAGCTGCGACACGGCGATGACGAGCCAGACGAGAAGCGCGATCGCGCCAGAGGTGTTGACGAGGAGAAGGAAGACCGTGTCGGGCGCGATGTAGTTCAGACCCACCGTGATGAACCCGACGACGGTGGAAGACAAGACGGCGGCGCGCGGCACGCCGCGGACGGAGATTTTCGACCACGCCGGGGGTGCGTCCCCGCGTTCCGACAGGGAGAAAAGCATGCGGCTCGCGGTGTAGAGACCTGAGTTCAGGCAGGAGAGCACGCTGGTAAGCACGATGATGTCCATGATCGTGCCGGCCCCGGGGATTCCGTAGAGCTCGATCACAGCGACATAGGGACTCTTGGCCACGGAAGCGCTGTTCCACGGAAGCAGCGTGACGACGACGGCGATGGATCCGATGTAGAAGACGAGGATGCGCCAGACGGTGGATTTGACAGCCTTCTTGACCGCGTCGACCGGGTTCTCGGACTCGCCGGCAGCGATCGTGGCGATTTCGGCGCCGAAGAACGAGAAGACGACCACGAGCACGCCGCCGAGGACGGCGCCGCTGCCGCTGGGGAAGAACCCACCGTTGCCGGTGAGGTTGCTCAGGCCGGGGGCCGCGACCCCGGGCATCAACCCGAGGATGGCCACGACGCCGAGCAGCAGGAAGACGGCGATGGCCGCCACCTTGATCGACGCGAACCAGAACTCGAATTCACCGAACATTTTCACGGAGGCGACATTGGTGCCCGTGAGGAGCACCATCAGTAGGAGTGCCCAGACCCACTGGTCGACCTCCGGCACCCAGCGGTGCACGATGGCGGCGCCGGCCGTGGCCTCGATGCCGAGGACGATGATCCAGAACCAGGCGTACAACCAGCCGATGCTCAGCCCCGCCCAGCGACCGAGGGCTTTGTCGGCGTAGGTAGAGAACGAACCGGTTTCTGGATGCGCTGCCGCCATTTCGCCCAGCATCCGCATGACCAGGATAACGAGCAGTCCCGCGGCCGAGTAGGCCACGAGGATGCCCGGCCCGGCCTGCTGGATGGCAGCTCCGGACCCGACGAAAAGGCCGGCTCCGATCACGCCGGCGATTGCGATCATCGAGAGGTGTCGCGGTTTCAGGGACTTGGACAGCTGCTGGCTTCCCCCGCCCTTTTTTGCGGCAGTGCGGTCTGTGTCTGTCTCGTTGGCCATGTCACTCCAGTTTCAGTGGGATGCTGCCACCCCGACGGTGGGGCCGACTGCTATCCATTGGTGCTTCGTGAGTCAGCGTATGACCGGCGATTACCGACGCCGAAATCAACCCGCGGGTGGAAACGTGCTTGTAACGTGCGATTAATCGGCGGGCATGAGTACGAGGACTTCGTCGCGGATGCGCACCATCACCTCAGGGGTCCCGGCCTCCACGGTGAGTCGCAGCTCGGGCCGCACCTGCTTCTGTTGCTGCTGCGGCGCTCGCTCCGGCTCGGTGCGCGATGGGCGCACGTTAAACCACCAGAACGGTTCGTCGACGCTCGTGAGGCCGATGACCGTAAGGCCGTCGATCTCCTCGAAGTCGGCGGAACCCGTGTAGGCGTCGACGACGCGCGCGTAGACCCCGGGTAGGTCGTCGACGGCCATGCTGATCTCGCCGGAATGGGCGTAGGGCATGGCATCCGCCGCCAGCGCCGACAACGGGCGGGGCTGGAATCCGAGCTCCGCCAGAACGTGCAGGGCCGCGAGCAGACCGCTGTCGGCGCACCAGAACTGCGGGAAGTAGTAGTCGCCGGAGTACCCGAACCCGAACACTGCCCCGGTGGCCCGCAACTCGGCCCGCATCAGGGATCCGCCGACCGAGGTGGGGACCGCGGCCGCACCGGCCGCCTCGATCGTCTCCGCCACGAAGCGGGAGACGTTGAGGTCGTGCAGAACCACCACATCCCGGCCAGGGTCCATAATCCGCGCGCTCGCGATGGCGCGCCGGGCGAGCACGGCGCCGATCGCGGACGAGGGCACGACGCACCCGGTCTCGTCGACTACCACGCAGCGGCCGCCGTCGGCGTCGAAGCCGAGCCCGAGGTCGGCCTCGTGCTGGATCACGGCATTCCGCAGATCGGTGAGGGTGGCCGGGTCGGCAGGGTCGATGGTGTGCGGCGGGAGGTCCGGGCCCTGATCGAAGAAGAGCGGGACGATGGTGAGGGCTGCTGGGCGCGGTGTTTCGGCGGGGTCCGCCGCCGCGGAGGCGCCGCCGGCCGGGTCTCCGGCAGCTTTGCGGACATCGTCGCCGAAAACGTAGGGCACCGTGACGGCGGCGGCGCCGCGGCCGGCGTCGACCACGACGGTGAGCGGGCGGATGCCGGTGAGCCCGACGAGCGCGCGCAGCCCGGCCGCGTAGTCGGGCAGCAGGTCGAACTCGCGGCGGCGGCCGGGTGTCGCCACCGGGGCCGGCCCGGCGGCCAGATAGCCGACGGCGCGGTCACGAATGGCGCCGAGACCGTGGTCGTGCCCGATCTCTTGGGCACCCGCCCGAAGCATGGTGAGCGAGGAGGCGGTGATCCGGGCGGCCGGGGCGTTTCGGGCTCCCGAGCCGAATCGAATTTCGTCGGTGGAGCACACGCCGAGGTCGACGACGGTGGCCCCTCGGGCTTCCGCACCCCGGGTGAAGGCGGCCACGAGCTCGCCCGCCTCGCCCCGGTCGTGACCGAGGAGTACCTCGCGGCTCTGCGCACCGACTTCGTCGACGAAGGCAGCGGCGAGGGCAGCCACCAACTGCGCGGTCAACGGTGCGGCAGTCGTGCCGCAAACCTCGCCCGGGCCGACGACGGCGCCCAGGCAGGCGGCGGCATCCGTCTGGTCCGTCATTCCGCGGATCCCGACTCGGCGTCCGGCCCGGCGGCCGGCTGTGCGTCCGGCCCGTCGGTGCGGAGGCGCACCAGCTGCCAGCCCTGCGGGGCTGCGGTCAGCCGGGCGTGCCGGGCGCAGAGGTCGAAGGTGTGCGGCTCGCGCTGCACGGCAAGCGGACCGAGGACGGCCATCGCGTCGGCATAGTCGAAAGTGAGAGTCGCGGCGGATTCCTCCGAGCAGGCGACACGGGAGCAGGGCCGGAATGACATTGGCTACAGGATACCCGTCAACGGGTCGAACTAGGATGAGGGCATGTCTCGAGTTCGCCGTTCCGCCGTATCGACGCCGGCCCCCGTTCAGCGCGGGCGAGGTCGGGACCGGCACGGCCGGGGCATCCGCAGCTCGGCGACCGGGCCTTATTTGCCGCCTCTGCAGACGCGCATCGACAACTTCGATATGACCGTGGCGTCAACCGTTGACTACCTCCGCTCGGTCTGGCCGGAGCAGCTGGGTGATGTGAGGTTCGTGGTTGCGGCCGGTCCTTCCTCGGTGCTGCCGGCCATCGGAGTGGAGCGCTGGGCCGTGAACGCCGCGGAGCGTCGCGTGGTCTTCTACCGTTTGCCGATCCAGCGCCTGACGCGGCTGCATCGGAACGACGACCTGCACCGGCGGATGGTGATCGAGAGCTGCGTGTTCCGCGCGATCGCCGAGCTGCTCGGCAAGGACCCGTGGGACCTGGCGCCGGATCGGTTCCGGCACTTCTAAGGTTCCGCTCGCGTCTTTTGCTGGCGGCGGCCGGAGTGCGCTCGGCCGCTTTTTTGTGCCCGGATCCCCGTAATTACGGAGCTTGTGGCCGAAGTTTGCCCCAATTTGAACTAATTCCAAACCGTTTGACGGAGGGGACCGAACCTCATTCAGCACCAAGAACCGCTGAATCCCAACCACAGACCCTAAGGATTTTCTCATGCGCTCATTCACCAAGACCACGCTCAGCCTCGCCGCCGCGGGCCTCCTCATCGCCGGCCTCTCCGCCTGCTCGACCACAGCCGATGCGACCGCCCCGGCCGAGAATTCCTCCTCCTCTTCCTCCCCTTCCTCCGAGGGAGCAACCCCCAAGGCCCTCGCTTCGATCCCCGCATTGTCGGGCGTCGACACGTCCGTTCTCCTCGACGCCGACTTCGCTGCGGCGCTGACCAGCCTCGGCCTCACCCCCGGCACCGTGGGCACCGCCACCCTGACCGACGGCAGCCTGCACTTCCCGATCACCGGTGGAAACGTGGACTACTACGACCCCGAAGAGGACTACCGGCCCTTCGTCCAGGGCTCCATCGAGCACGAGGGCTCCGGCTTCTCACTGACCGCCGGCGAGACCACGGTTGAATTGACCAACTTCACGATCGACCCGGGCACCAGCAAGCTGTTCGGTGACGTGAGCGTCAACGGAGAGTCAGCCGCCACTCAGGTCCTCCTCTTCAACCTCTACGGCGGGACCCTGAAGCCGCTCCAGATGGACGGCGATAACGCCATCCTCGAGGGCACCACCGTGCACATCTCGGCTGAGGCCGCCGGCCTGCTCAACGACACGTTCATGACGGATGCTGTCGCTGACCAGCTCCTGGTCGGCATCGCGAAGATCACGGTCGCCACCAAGTAACACCGCTTTTCAGGAAGGGCCCGCTGCGCAGATGCGCAGCGGGCCCTTCCTTGTGTTGCTCGCTGTGGTCGAGACGCTGACCCGGCGGCCCGGCGGCTCGGCGGCCCGGCGGCCCGGTTCTGCCGCCCGGTTCTGCCGCCCGCCCGGGGCATCCGGGGCGGCCGCGGTCGCTAACTTCGGGGATTTTCGCAACACGCCGCACACCCAGGCGCCACAACCGGCATTTCGCGAAAATCTCCGCGTTTACGTCACACAGCGGATGCGAGGTGAGGGCCGTGTGACCGATGCCAGCGGCGGACAGTTAAACGGATTGCGCCGTGGCCCCTCTTCTCCTTCACAATATGGGCGTCATCGGGTTATCCACAGAGCGATGACTGGTGCCGATCTGGGGCATGGAATGTCAGTGGATACCCGTAGCGTCTCCCTCATGAAGCCCACTTACAGCGAGAAGTTCGAGGCCCGGGGCGACACTTCGAGGCGATTCAGGCGACGCAGGCGGAGTCCGCCCGAGTCGACGCCCGATTCGCCGCGCAGGTCAATGGAGCCCGCCGGTATTCCGAGATCACGGCCCGGAACGCGACTCGGGGATGCTCCGTGCACCTGCCCGACGGGACGCTGAAGAAGACGTCACCGACCGGGCGCGCCCTCCTCAGCGAACCAGCCACGATCATCCGCCCGGCGGGGCATCCGGCGGAGAAGGAGGAGAAGCCGGAAGAGTAGAAGGTGAAGAAGGCGCGCGAGCCGGATTCGGACGTGCCGGTACCGTTCTGATCGGGCGGAACAGGCGTCGTGCCACCTCGGGGCGGGCGCGGTGGATCGACATGACGACGATGACGACGATAGCCGTGGCGATGGCCACCCGGGTAAGCGGAATCGACGGGACCAGCAAGCGGAGGGTGAGGGCCGTCGGCACCAGAAGCCATTCCCAGCGGCCGCTGAGGGCGATGAACGGCAGCAGCAGCAGGGCATACCAGGAGTACCGCGGGCTCAGAATGAGCAGCGCACTGCCGATCATGGCAAGTTGGCCCAGCCAGGGCTGGTCGGGGTCCGTCTTCCAGATCACGAGCACGGCGATGACGAAAAGCAGCACACCGGCAACGATGACGGCCGAGCCGCCCGGGGCGACCAGCGAGAGCAGGGCGAAGCGGGTGCCGTCCTCGTACCCTTCCTCGGAGAGGTAGCCGGGCAGATAGCCGAGCACCCCGATACCGGTGGTCAGCACATACGGCACGTACAGCAGCAGGAAGGTGGCCACGGCGGCCACGGCGACCTTCCACCCCTGGCGCCGCAGCATGGCAGGGGCCGCGAGCACGGGAATCAGCTTGGTCGCGATCGCCGCGCCGAGCGCGATCCCACCGCTCCAATAGCGCCGGCCGGTGACCAGGAACACCGCGCTCAACGTGAAGACGACGCCGAGCATGTCGATGTGGGAATTCGTGACCGCTTCCGTGGCCACGAGCGGACACCAGGCCCAAAGCGCGGCGAACCGCTGGTCGATGCCGCGGCGGCGCATCCCGACCAGCAGCATCACCGTGGTGCCGACGCTGAGCAGGAGGCCCGTCAGTTGCAGGGGCCAGTACTCCGCATTCGGCCCGGTGACCGCCCGGACGCCGGCGAAGAAGATCTCGGCGGCCGGCGGATAGATCGTGGGCACTCCGGTGCGGTTCAGTGCCGAACAGAGAATCTCGTCGGACTCGCTTTTCAGCGCCGTCTGGATGCGTTCGCCGACGCACACGAGATCGCCGGCCGCGGTCAGCTCTGGAGCCGGAAACAACCAGTCGGGGCGCAGGGCGTCGAGCCGATCGTCGGCCGGCGTGTAGGCATACGGCGAAATGCCCGCGGTGGCGACGATGCCGTCCCAGGCGTAGCGCGCGGAGTCCGTGCTCGTGTTCGGCGGACCGACCATGGCCGCGGCCCCGATCCCGACCGAACCCGCCAGGATCAGCACGACCACGGCCCGGCCCCGCACCCCGCGCAGCAGAACCACGGCGAGCGCGAAAAGCAGCCACAGCCCGCTGGTGCAGATGACCAGAGGCACCGTGTCGCGTCCCGGCTTGAACAGGTCATACGCGAGCACGCTGAAGGCCGTCAGGGCCGCACTGGCGGCAAGGAGGAGGGAGACAACGGCGATACGCACCCTGCCATCCTGACGGAACCCGGGCATTCGGGCCCAACCGTCCCGGTGCGCGTCACCGGACCGTAAGGATTGCGCCGCCTCTCCGGGCACCCCGGATGATGCAATGGAACCATGAGACGAATGATGTACGAGGCCCAGCGCGCGCTGGCCTCCCCGGTGCGCAATCCCCGGCTGGCGGTCGTGATCGGCCGGCTGCTCGGCGCCGCGTTCATCGTCTGCTTCGGCACCGGCCTGTACAGCCATTTCCTGCAGGAGCCGCTGCCGTGGATGCGGTTCCCGACCCGGCCCGCGTCGCTCTACCAGATCACCCAGGGCACGCACATCGTGGCCGGCATCGCATGCTTCCCGCTGCTGCTGGCCAAGCTCTACATCGTCTTCCCCGACCTGTTCCAGTGGCCGCCGGTGAAATCGTTCCTACACCTGCTCGAACGCGCGTCGATCGCCCTCTTCGTGGGCGCATCCCTGGTGCAGATCACCATCGGCCTGATCAACACCTACCAGTGGTACCCGTGGCCCTTTCCCTTCCGCGAGGTGCACTACGCCCTCGGCTGGGTGTTGGTGGGACTGCTGGTACTGCACATCGGCATCAAGCTGCCGATCATCACACGGTTCTGGAACGGGCGCGCCGCTGCCGAGCACGAGGCAACGGATGCCGCGAGCGACGTTGAGTCACCGGCCGACGTCGAGGCGGTGCGGCTCTGGGGCAGCGGACGTCCGTCCGGTGTGACGGGCCGGTTGATCGCCTGGATCGACGCCACGCCCCCGTTCGTGAGCGAGACGAAGACCGTGAGCGAGACGACGACCGTGAGTCGCCGGGGCTTCCTCACCACCGTCGGAATCGCCTGCGCCGCCGTGGTGGGGCTGACCGCCGGCCAGACCTTTGCGCCTCTGGACGCGGTGAACGTGTTCGGTCCGCGCAAGAAGGGCGTCGGCCCGCAGGGCCTCCCGGTGAACCGCACGGCCGAGGAGGCAAAGGTCACCGCGTCGGCCGTCGCCGCCGGCTGGGTGCTCACCCTCGCTGCCGGTGGCGTGGAGCGCAGCTTCAGCCGCGCCGAGCTCGAGGCCCTGCCGCAGACCGAGGTGGAACTGCCGATCGCCTGCGTCGAGGGCTGGAGCCAACTGGCGCTCTGGCGCGGGGTTCGCCTGTCGGAACTGGCCGACCTGGTCGGCGCCGACACCGGCGCATCCTTTCGCCTGATCAGTCTCGAAGAGCGCGGCAGCTTCAAGAAGACCGAGATGGGACCGGAATACGTGCGGGACCCGCTGACCCTGGTGGCGCTCGAGCTGAACGGCGAGACGCTCGACCTGCAGCACGGTTACCCGGCACGCATGATCGCCCCGGGACGGCCCGGAGTGCTGCAAACCAAATGGCTGAGCCGGATCGAGGCGATCACCGCATGAACACCGCAGGTATGACAACAGCACGCGCGACCACCGCGCTCCCCCACGCCGGCGACCGACGGATGCGCGCAGCCCGCACCACGCTGATCCTGCTCGGCACGTCCGGGCTCCTCTTCGGCCTCTACGTTCTGTTCGACACAGTGCGGATCACCCGACTGCCCGGGGTGGCGCTCTGGATCGGCGCGGCGATCGTGCTGCACGACGCCGTGCTGGCGCCCCTGGTCTTCTTCTGCGGCCTTCTGCTGCGCCGCGCGGGGCGCCGCGTCACGGGCACGATCGTGCTGGTCGTGCAGGCCGCCATCGTGGTCGGCTCGATCATGACGCTGATCGTGGTGCCCGCGATCGTCGCCCGGTCGCTCACCTCGAACAATCCGAGCATCCTTCCGCTCGACTACGGTCGGAACCTCGCTCTGTTCTGGGTGGCCGTCGCCCTGGTCGCGACGGTCTGGTCGGTCGTGCTCTACGCTCGCAGCAGGCGCGCAAACCAGCGGCCGTCCAGCCGCCAGTCCTGAGCCACGACCAGACCGGTCGCTCCGGCACGGTCGCGGAGGCCGTTAATGCCGATTTCCGCCCAGGGGAACACGGCGCTGCGGCTCCCGGTTGAATCCTCGATGGTGCCGAGGTAGCTGTCGTCCCGGGCCGGGTCGTGGCTGAGTTCGACCAGGAGAACGCCGTCCGGCGCCAGCAGGTCGGCGCAGCGCGTGAGCAGAACGGATGCGTCGCCGCCGATTCCGATGTTGCCGTCGACGAGCAGCGCGGCCGCCCAGCCACCCTCCAGCGGCAGAGGGTCGAAGACGCTGCCCTGCAACACGTCGAGGCCGGCGTCTGCGGCCATGCGCACGGCGGTCGCCGACACGTCGAGGCCGAGCGCGGTCAGCCCCAGCCCCATGGCGGCCCGCACCATGCGGCCGGGGCCGCAGCCGATGTCGAGCACCGGGCCGGTGATCCCGTCGAGCAGGCAGAGGTCGGTGTCGTCGGCGTCGGCGCTCCACCGACCGGCGTCGATGGTGGCGTGCTCGCCGGAGGATATCCGGCGCAGGTAGAGCACGTTGTCGGCGTTCCGCAGCGCGGCGGCATAGGGCTCCGCGCCGCCGGCACCGAAGGTGGTCGGTTCGGCCCACTCCCCCTCGAGTTGTGCGGCCAGCAGCGTCATCGGAAATTGTCCGTCGGGCTCGGCGGCATCATGGCGGCCAGAGCCGTGGCGAATCTGCCGGTGGGCGCGATCCCCGCCACCCGGTGGGCGTCTTCGATGGTGTCCACATCGGTGAGGGTAGGCAGCAGGTTCACGCGCAACCCGGCATCCGTCAGCCGTTTCAGCTGCACAGCGCCAGTATCGTCCCGGGACATCGGCACGCCGCGGATCAGGTCGCCGGTCGGGTCGTTCAGGGCGAGCGCCCAGAAGCCGCCGTCGTTCGCGAAGCCGAACCAGGCATCCACGTCATCGGTCCAGTCGGTGAAGACGGGTTCGAGCAGGGCGGGGGTGACCTGCGGGGTGTCCATGCCGACCAGCAGCATGGGACCCTCGCAGGCGTCGAACACGGCCGCGAGCCGCAGGTCGAGGGTGCCCTCCACCTGTGGCAGGATCTCGTAGCCGGCGGCTGCGTTCGGCGCAATCACACCGTCGAAGGCCAGGATGCGGCGGGTCGCGGGCAGGGTGGCGACCGCGGCGAGAGTGTCGTCGAGGCTGGCCGCCGCCAGATCGGCGGCCTGTTCGAGGCTCAGCGGCGGGTGCAGCCGGGTCTTCACCCGACCGGGAAGGCATTCCTTGGCGATCACGACGATGGTCGTCATCGGCGCGTCTCCCGGAGGAGGGCGGACATGTCATTGACCGCGGTCAGGGTGCCGCGCACGGTTCCGGTCACCTTGCTGCGGCCGACCCTGGGCGAATACGTCGTGTCAACCTCGAGGATGCGCCAGTTCGCCGACGCCGCCTTCAAGAACATCTCCAGCGGATACCCGCTGCGGCGGTCCTGGAGATTGAGGTCCAGCACGGATTCGCGGAGCGCGGCGCGCATGGGGCCGAGGTCATGGATGTTCACCCCTGTTATTCGGCGCAGACGCCAGGACAGACTGGAATTGGCGAGGCGCGCGTGCAGCGGCCAGGATTTGGCGGTCGCGGGCCGGCGGCGGCCGAGCACCAGGTCGGCGGATCCGGCCCGCACGGGATCGACCAGGAGCGGCAGTTCGGCCGGGTCCATCGACGCGTCGGCGTCGCAGAAGGCGACAATCGGCGCGGTGGCCGCCAGGAGGCCCGCGTGAGCGGCGGCTCCGAAGCCGCGGCGCGCCTCGTGCACGACCTGGGCGCCGGCCATGGCGGCGATCTCAGCCGATCCGTCGGTCGAGCCGTTGTCGACGACGATGGCCCGATACCCCTCCGGGAGTCGCGACAGCACCCAGGGCAGGGCGTCGGCCTCGTTCAGGCATGGCAGCACGAGGTCCACCTGGAACACAGTCATGGGACGACACTATGGGGGCCGGCTCCGCCGAAACGGCCAAAGAGATTACGGAGTGAGGAAGAAACGGTGTCGCCTGCTCCGGCCCGGCACACCCGGTGCCTGCCGCTCTATCCTGATTTCGTGCCTCCTTCCCTGCCCCCGGGCGATTTGCGCCCGCTACCGCCTCTCGAGCGCCGCATCCTCGTCGTCGACGACGACCCGACGGTGTCCGAGATCGTCTGCCGGTATCTGCGGGCGTCCGGGTTCGTGGTCGACGAGGCGGCAGACGGCTTGGACGGGCTCGCGAAAGCCGAACAGCTGCGGCCAGACCTGGTCGTGCTCGACCGGATGCTGCCACTCCTGGACGGAATCGAGGTGTGCCGGCGCATCCGCGGGGACTGGGAGATCCCGGTGATCATGTTGACCGCCCTCAACCAGGAGGAGGACCGCATCGACGGCCTCGAGGCCGGCGCCGACGACTACCTGACCAAACCGTTCTCCCCGCGCGAACTCGTGCTGCGGGTGCAGTCGGTGCTGCGCCGGAGCACCGCGCCCGCCGTGCCGGCCGGTCTGGTCTCGGCCGGCGACTTCGCCCTGGACGCGCAGGCGCACGAGGTGCGGCTGCGCGGCGAGCCACTGGTGCTCACCGCGCGGGAATTCGACCTGCTGGCCCACCTGATCAGGCGACCGCACACCGTGCTCAGCCGAGAGGACCTGCTTCGTTCCGTCTGGGGCTGGGAGTTCGGCGACCTGTCCACGGTGACGGTGCACGTGCGCCGGCTGCGGGAGAAGATCGAGGCTGACCCGGCGCAGCCCCGGCTGCTGAACACGGTCTGGGGGGTCGGCTACCGGTTCGACCCGGTTCCGCTGGCTCCCACGGGGCGGCAGTCATGACACCGGATGTGCTCCTCACGGTCTCGCTGTTCACGCTGGCCTGCGCGGTGGTCGTCGGCGGCGCCGGCCTGCTCACCCTGCGCCTGCTTTCCCGCACCTCCCTCGTACTGCAGCTGATGGTGATCGCCCTTGCCACGGTGGTGTCGGTCGTCGGCGGGATGGCGGCGGTCGCCTCGCAGACATACGTCTCCCGGCACGACCTCACGGTCTTCTACTCCGTGGCCAGTGTCGCCGGACTGGTGTCGCTGGCCATGGCCGCGGTGCTCAGCCGTCAGCTCGCCCGGGACAGCCGCTCCCTGCGCTCGGCCGCGGCCAGCATCGAGCGCGGCGAACGGGTCGCGGCGACCGACCGGCACAGCAACAACGAGTTCACGGCGCTGGCCGGGGAGCTGGCCGCGACCGGGGAACACCTCGCCGAATCCCGTGTCCGCGAGAATCAGATCGAGGAGTCACGGCACGAGCTGATCGCCTGGATCTCTCATGACCTGCGCACGCCGCTCGCGGGCATCCGTGCCATGGCCGAAGCCCTCGAGGATGGCATGGTCGAGGACCCGGAACGGTACTACACGCAGATGCGCGGGCAGGTGGACCGGCTCACGGGCATGGTCGACGACCTGTTCGAGCTGTCGAAAATCCACTCCGGCACCCTGCGCCTGAGGCTGCAGCCGGTCTCGCTCTACGACCTGATCAGCGACACCGTCGCCGGACTCTGGCCGATCGCCCAGGCCAAGTCGCTCGACCTGCGATTCGCCGGAGAGAAGGGGCTGACCATCCTCGCGGACCCGCGCGAACTGTCCCGGGTGGTCGGCAACCTCGTCATGAACGCCATCCAGCATTCGCCGGCCGGCAGCTCGATCGTGGTCTCGGTCACGGCCAGCACCGGATCGGGTGCCGGTGCCACCGACCACGCCGTGATCTCGGTAACGGATGCCGCTGGCGGCATCCCCGAGCAGGACCTCAGCCGGGTCTTCGAAGCCGGCTGGCGGGCGAGCGGTCCGCGCACCCCGGTGGCCGAACCGTTGGGCACCGGCGGCGCTGGCCTCGGCCTGGCCATCGTGCAGGGGATCGTGCGGGCGCACCACGGCGAAGTGCGGGTGCGGAACGTGCCCGGCGGGTGCCGGTTCGAGGTGCTGTTGCCGCGGCATCCGATCGCTACGCGCTGATCCGCGCCGGACGCCCCGAACGAATTCGACGGAGATTTTGCCCATAAACCCTGTTTTCGGCCTCAAACCGACTCTTTTCGGCAAAATCTCCGTCGAATTGGTTCATACCGGGGCTACCGGGTGACGGCGGCGCGCAGGGGCGCGTTCGCGAAAGCGCGCATGCCCTCCTCGAATGAAATGCTGGGTGCCCAGTCCAGTTCGCGGCGGAGTCGCCCCGAGGAGGCAGTGATGTGGCGCACATCGCCGAGCCGGAATTGCCCGGTGACGACGGGGGTCGGTCCGTCGGTGGCCACGCTGAGGGCCGCGGCCATCTCGCCGATGGTGTGCACGACGCCGCTGCCCACGTTGAAGGGGCGGAAAGTGGACGGCTCGATGCCGGCGGTCCAGTCGAGCGCGGCGAGGTTGGCCGAGGCGACGTCGGCGACGTGCACGAAGTCGCGACGCTGGCCGCCGTCTTCGTAGACCCGTGGGGCCTCGCCGCGTTCCAGCGCCGAGCGGAACAACGACGCGACACCCGCGTAGGGCGTGTTCTGCGGCATCCCCGGCCCGTAGACGTTGTGGTAACGGAGCGCCGCGGCCCGGCCTCCGGTGGCGCGGGCCCATGCCGACGCGAGGTATTCCTGTCCCAGCTTGGTGCTCGCGTAGACGTTGCGCGGGTCGAGCGGGTCGTCCTCGGAGATGAGCAGTGGCTCGAGGGCCTCACCGGTGGCCTCATCGACGGGGTCGAACACGCCTCGCAGCAGATCGGCCTCGCGGCGCGGTCCCGGACGCGTGAAACCCTCCGAGCCGCGGTAGCTTCCCTCCCCGTAGACCACCATCGAGGAGGCCAGCACGAACCGGTTGATCCCGGCCTCGGTCATCACCGCGAGCAGAACGGCCGTGCCGACCTCGTTGCTGTGCACATAGTCGGGGGCGTCGGCGAAGTCCACGCCGAGGCCGACCTTCGCGGCCTGGTGACAGACGGCATCCGTGTCGCGGAGAGCGAGCGCGACGACGGATGCGTCGGTCACGTCGCCGACGATCACGTCAACACCGTTCGGCAGCACCGGGAGTCCACCGTGCACGTCACTGCGGAGGGAATCGAGCACCCGTACCTGCCAGCCGCGGGCGAGCGCGTCCCGGACGATCGCGCCGCCGATGAAACCGGCCCCACCCGTGACGAGCAGGCGCCGGGTCACGCGTCGGCTCCGGCCGGCGCGGCAGGGGCAGGTGCAGGACGACGATCGAGCACGACGCCGACCTGCTCGGGGGCGATCAGCTCGCGAGGGGAGAAATTCTCGGGCAGGGCACGCAGGATGCCGTCGATCGCGGCCAGGATCCGCGGCTGGGCGGCCCGGAGACGCGTGAAGACCAGGCTGGCGGAAACGGTATCCGGGTCGGCCTCGACCTCGGCCTGAGGTGTGTCGATCTGAGCGGTGTCGGTTTGAACGGTGGGCACCGGGGCCAGGCCTGCGTCGGCGTCGGTGACGAAGGAGAGATTGACCGTGCCCATGTTGAGTTCGGCGGCCAGGACGACCTCCGGGTACTGCGTCATGTTGACGGTGTGCGCGCCCGCGGCGCGGAACCAGAGCGATTCCGCCCGGGTGGAGAACCGCGGGCCCTGAATCACGACGCAGGTGCCGGTGGGTGCGAAGTTCTCCTCCAGCGTCGCGAGCGCGCCGATCGCGAGGCGGCGCAACTCCGGATCGAACGGGTCGGCCGCGGCCAGGTGCGCGACCGTGCCCTGGTCGTAGAAGGTGTCGGCACGGCCCGAGGTGCGGTCGATGAACTGGTCGGTCACCACCAGCATCCCCGGCGGGTATGCGGGGCTGACGCCGCCGACGGCCGACGAGGAGATGATGGCCTTCACGCCCAGCGACGCGAGCGCCCAGATGTTGGCCCGATAGTTGATCAGGTGCGGCGCCACCGAATGGTCGCCGCCGTGCCGGGCCAGGAAGGCGACCCGCCGGCCGGCCCGCAATCCGATGGAGATCGACGCCGAGGGAGGGCCATAGGGCGTGATGATGTCGACGGATGTCTCGGTGCCGGCGTCGAAGAGCCGGTACAGTCCGGACCCGCCGATGACGGCGACGCCCACGTCGGCGGTGCTGGTGGTGCTAGTGGTGGTGCTGGTGGTCTCGATCACGGGATCTCCAGAGGTTGGAAGACGGTTAGCGGGGGTAGACCCGGATCGGGGCCGCCAGCGGCCCGGCCTGGCTCAGCGGGAATGCCGCGAGCAGCCCGTCGCCCGCGTAGGCCACCGAAGCCACGGTCGAGGTGCCGCCGGACACGAGGTAGCGCTGCGACTGCTCCAACGGCATCGTGGCCGAGCCGCCGGCCGGCACCGCCACTGTGCTGGATGTGCCATTGTCGGGGGTGGCCGTGTAGGTGGCGTCGACGGTGCCCATGTTGACCAGGTTGAGTTGCGGGGACGGGCCGTCGGCGGCGGCCACCAGGAACTCGTCGGCGAGAGCGTCGGACGACGCGAACCAGGCGAAGTCGCGGCCTGCGGAACCCGCCGCGGAACTCTGCGCCGCGGCCACGATCGGCTCGCTGGCGGTCAGTTCCAGCGAGTAGGTACCGGGCACGAGCCCGGTCAGGGGCACCTCGGTGGCAACCCCCGGCTGGATGTCGACCTGGACCGAGGCCCCGGCCGCCTGGCCGGTCGCACCGGTCACACCGACCTGGACCGTCGCCGCCACCGTTCCGGGAACAAGCACCCGCACCGAGGTGACGTCGTCACTAAGACCGCCGACCTCGTCGGGGGCATCCGATCCGGCAGCGTTGGAGACGATCACGCCGGCGATCGCCAGGGCTTCGGCGGGGCCGTTTGAGGGACCGAGGAGGTCGACGCCGCCGGGTTCCAGCCCGCGCACAATGCTCTGCTGCAGCGTGGCCGCCACCTGGCCGCCCTTGGATTGCACGTGCAGCACGGGTGAGCGGAGGTTGGGGGCCAGTCCGGCGAGGGAAACGACCCGCTGGGTGCCCGGCTGCACGAGGATTCCGGTGGAGCCGGGGGCATCCACCTGACCGGTCTCGCCGAACACGGCCAGGTCGACGGTGGCCACGACCGTGGTGGGGTTGCTGAGCAGCACGAGGCTGGTGCGGCCGATGTCGGTGGAACCGCCGACGAGCCAGCTATCACCGGCCGCCTCCCCGCAGCCCGCGACGGCCAGGCCACCGAGCGATTCGCCGCCCGCGATCTGGGACTGGCTGCCCGTGACCAGCGGTGCCGCCCCCGACCCGGGCGGGGTCGGCACGCGCAGCAACTGCGGTGCGCCGAACGATTCGGGGTTCGCGTTGTCCGGGGCCGCGATGGCTGTAACCTCCGGTTCGATCCACCCCGGCTCGCCCGACGCCGCATGGGCGCCGAAAACGGCTGCAGCGCTTCCGACGGAACTGGCTGCCTGTGCCTGGCTGGAATCCTCGGCCAGCACGAGGAGCGGCCCCGGGCAGACTCGTTGCTGCTCGCTCGGAGTCGGCGACACGATGATGGACGACGGCCCCTTCTCAACCGTGGGCCAGGTGACGAGGGTTGCCGCGCCGACGGATGCGACGACGACGCCGAGACCGACCAATCCGGCCACCGCCCGCGCCCCGAGCAGGGCGATTCCGCGTTTACTGGGCATGGTCGTGCTCCTCCGAACGGGCGCCGATTTCCGTGTCAGGTCCGGAATCGGGTCCGGTACCGGAACCGACGTCCGGTGACGTTCCAGGGACGGCTTCAGTCGACGTGACCGGTGCGGCTGTGTCGAAGGCGCCCGCCGCCGCGGGCGTGACGGCGCGCTCGGTGGAGGGCCGGAAGCCGGGCGCGGGTTTCCTACGGGCCGCCGCCTTGGCGATACGTTTGTTCTCCCTGGTGCGGGCCTTCGCCGTGTTGCGGATGGCGTCCCGGCTGGCCTGACGCACCGCCTCCGGCCCCGCACCGGTGGGGATCGACAGGAGCACGGTGGCCCCGACCACAAGCACGGCGATGACGAGGAACACCAGACCGAGGGTGCCGCCGGCGTTGGCCGGGATGGCGCCGTTGGCCGCGGTGGGGACCGGGGCATCCGTCACCTCGTACTGCCAGAGCCGGCCGAAGACTGTGTCTCCCACCGGCGCCAGGGCGGCGTTGCCGTCGAGGGCGGTCGTGGTGCGGCCGGCGGTCTCTTCTGCCGCGGGGGTGACCGGCGCCGTGTTTCCGGGACCGGCCGGTGCGACGGCGGCCGGTCGAAGCAGCACGAAACGGATGCCGAAGTCGGCCAGGCCGGCCGCGGCGTCGAGCCCGCTGCGCGAGGCGAGGTTTCCGGCCAAAGTGGCCAGCTCCTCCTCCCGCGGGCTGAGGGTCACGTCGGTGCTGCTGAGGGTGGACTGGGTGTTCAGGGTGGCGCCGGGACCGCGCACGATGGTCGCGAGGATGCCCCCGTCGGGTTGCGGCACGATCTGCAGGGTGCCGACCCGGGCATCCGTCTGCGCCTCGGCGCTGACGAACGCGGGCTGGGTGCGGTCGATGCCCTCGGCCACGACACTGGTGCCGAGGGGCAGGGCTGCGACCAGCGGCGCCACCACGATCACGAGCAGGGCGACCACGGTGACCGCCGGGGCGATGGCGAAGCGGCGCAGGCCGCGCAGGGCGAAGACGACCGCGCCGACCAGTCCGAGCCAGTACAGGCTGAGCCCGGCGCCGGCCCAGATGCCGACCGGCTGGCCGCCGACCGAGGAAAGGGAGAGCTGGCTGGCGGCGATGGCCGTGCCCGCACCGAGCAGGGCGGTCAGCAGCGCGAAGCTCGCGCCGCGGGCCCCAGGCAGGAAGAGGGCAAGGGCGCCGAGTACGGCCAGCGGGATCAGGAGCACCGGCACGAGCACGGACGCGTCGACACCGGGCAGCCCGAGCGTCTCGAGCAGCGGGGTCCACCCGCCGAGCTCACCGGACGGGAAGCCGAGCAACAGCTGCCACACCGAGACGTCGGGGGCGGGCAGAGGCAGGCCCGGGTCCGCCAGCAGGGCCAGCCAGTTGCCGCGCAGTCCCTGATTCCAGATCAGAGGTGCCGCGAGGGCGAGCGCCGCCAGAGGGATGCCGATGAACCGCATACCACTGCGCCCACTGAGCAGCATGGCGATCAGCCAGACCACCAGGAGCGCGGGCGCGAGCGACGGCGCCGCAGCCACGATGGCGGCGAACAGCAGGGCCGCGGAGCCGGACGCCGACCACGAGCGGGCGGCCATGAACCCGGCGAAGAACAGCCACGGCAGCAGCAGGTGCACGAGGATCGCAGCCGGACGCCCGGCAGCGAGGGCGCTGAGGAAGGTGGGCGACAGCATCCAGAGCACGGCGGCGATGGCGCGAATGGACGCGCGCTCGGAGAGGCGGGTCGCGGCAAGCCAGGCGCCGAGGGCGGCCAGCGGCAGGGCAAGGAAGTGGAGCAGGACGAGCGAGAAGGACGGCGCCCAGAAGGTGAGCGAGCCCAGCACCGCCAGCACCGTGGCGAATGGGTCGGCGCCGCCGACAAAGCCCAGGCCGATGTCGCGCCAGCCGTAGCCGATGCTCCCCCAGAGTTCGGCGGGGGTGTCCGACAGTGGCAGCAGCCCGCCGCCGGTGAGGGTGCGGGCGCCGATCAGAGGGCCCAGGACGATGAGGCCGGCCACCAGGGCGGCCAACACGGTCCACGCGCCGCCACCGGAGGCGAAGCGGATTTCGGGCACCTCGCCGTTCACGCTGGTGAGGCTGGCCTCACGGCGGAGCGCCTGGCGGCGGCGCACCTCGACGGTGGGCACGCGCAGCGAGGCGATCGACGCCCAGCCCAGGGTGCGGGTGGCACCGAAGCGGCGCCGGGCAGCACTCACCCGCAGACCGCTGAAAGCCGCGGCGAACGCGGCGGAGTACTCACCCAGAATCGCCCCGGGTTCCTTCTGCAGCAACTGCCCGAACGAGCGCAGCACCGCGAGGGGAACCAGGGCCAGCCAGTGCAGAGGGATCATCCAGCGCGGGGAGTAGACAAGCCGGCGATGCAGCTGCGCGGCGCGCATGGCACGGAGGCGCTTGCGGCGCGCGCGGCCGCGGGAGGAGCCGCTGGTGCCGGCAACGCCGTCTCCGGCTGAGGCCACCTGAGCCGCGGCGACGCCGGAGACGCGGTAACCGGCCATCCGCACGCGCACACAGAAATCGAGGGAGTCGTCCGCGGACGGCAGGGCCGGGTCGAAGCCGCCGAGCTGCTGCCAGACGAGGTGGCGCACCAGCATGCCGCCGGCGCTCACAGCGAGCACGTCGCCCATTCCATCGTGCTGGCCCTGGTCGAGTTCGCTCTCCACCAGGGTGACGGTCGCACCGCCGGGCGTCAGGGACTGCCCGAATTCGTGGATATAGTCGCCGGCGTCCCAGTCCATGACCTTGGGACCGGCCACGGCAACGGATGGCGCAATCTCCAGTTCGCCGAGCAGGGCCGTCAGGGCGTCGGGTTCCGGCGCACTGTCCTGGGCGAGGAGCCACAGCATTTCGCTATCGGACTCGGCGGGCGCGATGACCCTCTCGGCCGTGACGATGGCCTCGCCGAAGCTGAGTCCGGCATCCGCTGAGATGAAGTGAGTCGGTGCGTAGGCAGCCAGAAGCGCGGCCGTAGTGTCGGTCGATCCGCAGTCGACCGTGATCACGACGTCGGGTTGACGTGTCTGGCGACTCAGCGCCTCGAGAGTGCGGTCGAGGTGCTTGGCGCCGTTACGGGCAACGAGGATGGCGGTGACTCTGGCATGCATATGGAGAACAGCCTAGATTGGTTCGGGCCCGATGAGGAGCAATGGGAGGGGCGAGCCTGAAAAACACTGCTTCGCCTCCGGTGCCGCAGCCGGCGCCGGGTCCGGATTCGCATGCCGTGGGTCGTTTTACGGCCCGTCTGAGGCCTAGCTGGCCCGCTTGCGCAGTTTGCGCCGTTCCCGCTCGGACAGGCCGCCCCAGATTCCGAACCGCTCGTCGTTGGCGAGCGCGTATTGCAGGCACTGGGTTTTCACCTCGCACGAGGAGCAGATCTTCTTGGCATCGCGGGTCGACCCTCCCTTTTCGGGGAAGAACGCCTCCGGATCGGTCTGCGCGCAGAGCGAGTCCGATTGCCACGACAGAAGATCGCCGTCGCCCACTTCCTTACGGACCCCGGGAACACCCAGACGAACCGGGTCAATGAACCAGTCTTCCGGTACCCCGGCACGAGACTCTGATAGCGCCATATCGTCATCCACCCCACTGCAAAATGTGCCCAAAATTACGCGTCAGCCCTAATTACAGCCGTGTAATTCCTTGCCGTCAAGTCGCTGATACTAAACCGTCAATATTTGTTGGAGGGTTTCGACTCGCCCAAGAGCGAAAATCGGTGCGATTTGATTGGTCACAACGCTGAGACAGATGCCGCCTGCCGCGATTCCCAGGCGCTTTGCACCATCTCCTCCAGGCTGTGGCGCATGGCCCAGTCCAGATCGCGGGCCGCGAGTTCGCCGGAGGCGACGATCCGGTCGGGGTCGCCCGCGCGGCGCGGACCGATCACGGGCGCGAAGTCGATGCCGGTGACGGCCGCCACGGTGGACATGATCTGCCCCACCGACACTCCGTCGCCGCTGCCGAGGTTGTAGACGGGCAGCACCGGCTCGCCGGCGTCCAGGTGCCGGGCCGCGGCCACGTGCGAGAGGGCCAGGTCTGCCACGTGGATGTAGTCCCGCACGCACGTTCCGTCGGCGGTGGCGTAGTCGTCGCCGTTGATGCTCGGGATGCGGCCCTCCATCAGCGCGTCGAAGACGAGGGGGAAGAGGTTGTGCGGGCTGGTGTCGCGCAGGTCGAGCGCTCCGGACCCGACCACGTTGAAGTAGCGCAGCGCCGTGTAGCGCAGTCCGGCGGCGACGGCCTGGTCGCGCAGCAACCATTCGCCGATCAGTTTGGACTCACCGTAGGGAGATTCGGGGTTCTTCGGGGTTTCCTCGGTGACCAGGTCGGTGTGCGGGGTGCCGTAGACGGCCGCGCTCGAGGAGAACACCATCCGTTTGACCTCGCACTCCTGCATGACCGCCAGCAGGGTGGCCATGGCCGTGACGTTCTGCTCGTAGGTGTGCAGCGGGCGCTGCACCGAGACCCCGGCGTACTTGTAACCCGCGACGTGCACGACGCCGGTCACGGTGTGCTCGGCGAAGGTGCGCATCAGCAGCTCGCGGTCGAGGAGGGTGCCGCGCACAAACGGCACGTCGGCAGGCACGAATTCAGCGTGCCCGCTGGAGAGGTCGTCGATGACGACCACCTCGATGCCCTCTTTCAGGAAAGCACGAACGATGTGGGAACCGATGTATCCGGCACCTCCGGTGACAAGCCACGCCATCTGAACCTCGCAAGATCTGACGGCAATCAAGCACTGCCGCTCTGCAAGCCTAGCCTCGGTGGCGGGGCTGTCGCTGGTCGATCAGCGCGGCAGGTCGTCGGGGCGGGTCGCCCGGACGCCCGGCGCAGCCTGCCGCTGCCCGGCGCGAGTTCCCGGAGGGTGGCGGACGCGGGGGCGGGCAGGGTCGGGCAACGGATGGGGCCGTGATCGCGACGCGCGCGGGTGCGCCAGGCGGCTCGACCGCGAGCTGATCGGGTGCTCGCCGCGGCGCAGGGGCGACACCTGATGCGGGGGCCGGGAACCGACCCGGGCCCTAGCCGAGACGGTGGCGCGCCCGCAGCATCCGCTCGTGGAACGGCGGAAACGCTGCCGACGGCTCGCGCTGGTAGTCGTACTCCAGCGCCGTGACCATCGCCCGCACACACAACCCCCACTGTTTGCGAAGGAGCGTGTAGCTGAACCTCAGGGTGCGCCCGTTCTGGCTTGCAACCAGCAGATCGCGTTCCCGGTCGACCTCGAAGGCGATCGGATCGTCATGCCAGTCCTTCCCCTCGATCTCGACGAAGGTCGACGGCCCGATCTGGCCATCGAGATGCCCGACCCCGCTGACGAACGGTTGCGGAACGAAGGGGATGCCCGCGGCCAGGGCCTTGAGTCGGAATTCCGTTTCCCCACCCGCGGCGGCGCGTCCGTCGACCTCGTCACGCCAGGACTGAACCCGCAGCGGCGCGCGGGCGAAGATCCAGCCCAGGTCGTCGCGGATAATCCCGACGCCGTTTTCCTGGGCGCTGTGCAACGCGGCATCCAGACACACGATTGCGGTGACCCGGTCGTGGTTGTGCAGAATGCGCACCAGGGCCTCGTGCACGCTGGTACGCCACACGCAGTCGCCCCGTCCGTCGATCGCGTCGTCGCTCCACGTCACGCGACACCGCACACCGTCGAGCACATCCAGCCGTGCGCGCATGTCCGTCGGGCGCCGCAACCCGCGCGCGGCGCTGGGGACGCTGACGTGGAGCCTGCCGGTGGTCGGGGTCCAGATCCCGTAGGACTTCAGGCAGCTCAATCCGGCCAGCCGGCCTCCGATCCGGAACGCCTCGACGGCCGACGGCGGCGCCGACGGAACCGAGTACCAGCCCTTGCGCACCCGCACGACCGTTCCCCGGTTGACCTCGCCGCGGAGGTGCCCATCGCTCCAGCCTCGGGCGCGGAGTGCGGCGCGTTTGACGAAGAGTCCGTGGTCGAGGATGTCCCTGGTGAGTGAGCGCATGGCCCGCAGCCTCGCAGCGGAGTCGAACCCGCGCCGCGGCATCCGTCACCTTGGGGATAACACGCCGCCCCCACCGGGTCGGGGGGCACCGTTTCCCGCCCGGACGCTACCGATCAGACCGCCCCAGCACCCCCGCGCTGCTGCGCGGAAGGGCGACCGCGAACGAATTCGACGGAGATTTTGCTCCGAACAGCGCACAAACCGGCAAATAGCGGGTTCGAGCGCAAAATCTCCGTCGAATTGGTGGGGAGCCAGGGCTAGGGGGTCGTGGCCAGGAAGACCTCGCCGACGCCGGCGAACGTGAGCGTGCCTTCGTCGGGCGTGATGTAGACGGACTCGCCGCGCTTGAGGGCGACGGATGCCCCCGCACCGGCCACCAGGAATCCCCCGGCCGTGCAGATGGCGATCGCGGGCCCCGTCAGCGTGAACTGCCGCATCGGCACTCCCGCGCGAGAAGCCGCAGCCGCACGAGCACCAGCACCCGCATCCCCGGGAGAAGCCGCAGCCGCAGGCGCGCCCGCACCCCCGGCTTCCGCCGCGATGTGCACGAGCACGAAGTCGTCCACGTCGGGTCGGTACTCCGAGACGCCCGGAGACGACAGCACGGGCGGAAGGTACGGCACGGGCAGCGGCGTGAATTCGAGCACCTCGAGCAGTTCGTCGACGTCGATGTGCTTGGGGCTCAGCCCGCCGCGCAGCACGTTGTCCGAGGCGGCCATCAGCTCCACACCGAGGCCGGACAGGTAGGCGTGGATGTTCCCGGCAGGCAGGTAGAGCACCTCGCCTCGGCGCAGCGACACCCGGTTCGTCAGCAGCGAGATCACGATGCCGGGATCCCCCGGGTAGGCACGGGCCAGGTCCCGCACGGTGGCGAGTTCGAGCGGGTAGTCGAGGATCGCGCCGCTCTCGGCCAGGTCGGCCGCGCTGACGGCGAGGGCAACCACCCGCTCGACCAGCCAGGCCACCTCGCCGGAATCGCCGCCGCGGCCGTCGCGCAACAACCAGTCGACGCAGTCGCGCAGTGCGTCGTCGCCGAGCAGGTGCCGCTCGAGCGCATCGAGCGCGCCGGGCTGCGGGTCGTCCGAGGCCACGTCGAGGGCGCGCAGCTCGCCCAGGATGCCGCGGATCTCGACCGGCTCGCGGAACCCACAGAGGGCCTCGAAGGTGTCGCTCAGGGCGAAAATCACCTCGGGCTTATGGAACGGGTCGCGGTAGTTGCGGTCCGCCGCATCCTGCGGAATACCGGCCGCGTTCTCCAGGCCGAAGCCGATCCGTGCCCGCTCCGCGGTCGGGTGCGCCTGCAGCGAGAGCGGTCCCGCGGCGGCGAGGATCTTCAGGAGATACGGCAACCGCGGAGCAGCGGGCGCGGCGAGCGCGGCGCCGAGGGCCTCCTCCGGGGCTGCGTGGATCCAGTCCAGGAGGGTGTGGTGGCCGCCGACCTGCTCGGGGTCGGTGATGACGCTCGGCGATCCCGGGTGTGCGCCCAGCCAGAGTTCGGCCTCAGCTGTGCCCGACGGATCGTAGCCGAGCAGACCCGCGATGGCGGTGGTCGAACCCCAGGCATAGTGCCGCGGCGTATTGGTGATGCCCACAAACATGGCGCTCTCCTGCACTCTTAGGTTTAGACCAAACTACCAACCGCTTGCGGCGTGCCGGTTCCGCGACCGTAGGCTGCGAACATCCGCCGACCGCCGCACGCCGGCCGTCGCCACCTTTGCAATGGAGCACCTGATGACCTTCGAGCTACTTCCCAGCGACTTCTACGGCTACGAGAATCTGCTGACCGATCAGGAGAAGACCGCGCTCGCCAATCTGCGCGCCTACCTCGAGTCCGACGTTCGGCCCATCGTGAACGGATGCTGGGAGCGCGCCGAGTTCCCGGCCGAGGTCATCCGGCCGCTGGCGGCGCTCGGGGCCTACTCCTTCGGCTGGCCTGAGACCCGGCCCTTCCAGAACTCCGCGGTGTTCCGCGGCTTCGTGGCCCTGGAGACGGCGCGCGTGGACGCATCCGTCGCCACGTTCGTCGGCGTGCAGAACGGCCTCGCCTGCGGAACCGTCTCGGCGACCGGCTCGCCGGAGCAACGCGACGAGTGGCTGCCGCGCCTGGCGAGCGGGGAGCTCGTGGGGGCATTCGGGCTGACCGAGCCGCTCTCCGGCTCGGACGCGGCGCAGGGACTGCGCACGACGGCCACCCGCACCGGCGACACTTGGCTTCTGAACGGCGCCAAGCGCTGGATCGGCAACGCCACCTTTTCCGACATCACCATCATCTGGGCGAAAGACACCGCCGACGGCATGGTCAAGGGCTTCATCGTGACCACCGACACCCCCGGCTACAGCGCCACCCGCATCGAGGGCAAGATCAGCCTGCGCTCGGTGCAGAACGCCGACATCGTGCTCGAGAACGTGGTCGTGCCCGAAAAGAACCGGCTGCAGAACGCGAACTCGTTCAAGGACACCGCCAAGGTTCTGCGCCTGACCCGAGCCGAGGTGGCCTGGGCGGCCGTGGGAACGTCGATCGGCGCCTACGAGGCGGCCGTCGCGTACGCGAAGGAGCGCACGCAGTTCGGCAAGGAGATCGGCGGCCACCAGCTGGTGCAGGACCTGCTGGTGAAGTCGCTGGGCAACATCACCGCCAGCCTGGGCATGGTCGTGCGGGTCTCGCAGATGCTCGACGAGGGCAGCCAGCGCGACGAGCACGCCGCCCTGGCCAAGCTCTTCACGACTGCCCGGATGCGCGAAACGGTGGCCTGGTGCCGCGAACTATTCGGCGGCAACGGCATCGTGCTCTCGTACGATGTGGCGCGCTTCTTCTCCGACGCCGAGGCCGTCTACTCCTATGAGGGCACCCGGGAGATGAACACCCTGATCGTGGGGCGCAGCATCACCGGCCAGGCGGCCTTCGTCTAGGCGAGTCAGGGGCCGCGCCCGCCCTAGCCGCGAGCCCCGAGCCCCGAGTCCCGAACCCCGAGCCCCGAACCGCGAGCCCCGAGCCCCGAACGAATTCGACGGAGATTTTGGCCAAACTAGTCCCCAGAACCCCGAAAAAGCGCTTTCACGGGAGAATCTCCGTCGAATTGGTTCAACGCCGAGCGGGCCCGACTCGCGTCGGGAGGCTACGCCAGCGTCAGGAAGAGCTTCTCCAGCTCCTCGACCGTGAGGGAGTTCTCCCCCTGCGGGTTGTCGAGGCACTCGCGCATCGCCGTGGAGACGATGACGAAACCGGCCTTGTCGAGGGCGCTGGACACGGCGGCGAGCTGAGTGACGACATCCTTGCAGCTGCCGCCGGCCTCGACGGCGGTGATGACCGCCGCGAGCTGGCCCTGGGCCCGGCGCAACCGGTTGAGGATCTTCTTCTGGTTCTGTTCCCCAGCGACGTCGGCAGCAGCGACGTCGGCAGCGGTAGCGGTGATTTCGGTCATGCCGGAATCCTTTCAGACTTGGCGGCGATGACGGGCATCAGGCCGAGAGCGGTTTCGCCGGCGATCCAGGTGCGGTAGCCGCCGTCGAGGTTCTGCACGTCCAGCCCGTTCTGGCTCAAAATGCGTGCGGCCGTGTGCCCGCGCTGGCCCACCTGGCAGTGCACGATCACAGGTGCGTCGGGCAGCTCGGCCAGGCGGTCCCGCAGTTCGTCCACCGGAACGTTGATCGCGCCGGGAATGTTCCCGGCGGCGAACTCCGCCGCCGAGCGCACATCCACGAGCACCGCGCCCGCGGCCCGGGCGGCGGCCAGCTCGTGCCACTGCAGCGCACGCGTCGTTCCCGCGGCAAGGTTGTCGGCGACATAGCCGAGCTGGTTGATCGGGTCCTTCGCCGACGCGTACTGCGGCGCGTAAGCCAGCTCGAGGCGGGTGAGAGCGGATGCCGTCAGTCCGCCGGTCATCGCCGTCGCCAAGATGTCGATGCGCTTGTCGACGCCGCTGCCGCCGACGATCTGGGCGCCGAGGATGGCATCCGTCGCCGGGTCGACCAGGAGCTTCATCGACATGCCCTCGGCGCCGGGGTAGTAGGTGGCGTGCGACGCCGGGTGGGTGTGCACGACCCGGTGCGCGCGGCCGCGCTGCACGAGACGCTTCTCGCTCCAGCCGACCATGGCCGCCGTCAGGCCGAAGATGCCGAGGATGGCGGTTCCGAGCACCGGGGAGGCCGACGCGGGCTCGCCGGCGATGCTGTCGGCGGCCGCCCGGCCGTGCCGGTTTGCGAGGCCGGCCATGGTGATCAGGATGCCGCTGTCGTCGACGGCGTCGATCTTCTCGACGCCGTCGCCGACCGCGTAGATCGACGGGTCGTTGGTCTGCTGACTGCCATCGACGGCGATACCGCCGCTCGCGCCGATCGTGATGCCCGCCCGGGCGGCGAGCGAGGTGTCGGGGAGCACGCCGACGGAGTCGATGACGAGGTCGGCCGGAACGACGGATCCGTCGCTGAGCTTGACTCCCGCGTCGGCGGCGGCGACGACGGTCGTGTTCAGGCGTACGTCAACGCCCCGCAAGAGCAGCTCGTCGAAGATCGGCGCGGCCATCTCGGCGTCGAAGGGCCCGAAGACCTGGGAGCCGAACTCGACCAGGGTCACGTGCACGCCGCGGCGAACGAGGTTTTCGACGGCCTCCAAGCCGATGAACCCGGCGCCGATGACGACGGCGGAGGCCTGACCCGTGACGCCGGCCAGCAGAGCGGTGATGTGGTCGACGTCGTCGACCGTGCGCAGGGTGCGAGTGGCGAGGCCGGCCGGGGTGATCCCGGTTCGGGCCGTCGCTCCGGCAGCCAGGATGAGGCGGTCGTACGTCTCGGTGATCTCGGCGCCGGTCTGCGTTTGGCGCACGGAGACCGTCTTCGCCTCCCGGTCGATCGCCGTGACCTCGTGGTCGACGCGCACGTCGAGGCGGAAGCGGGCCCCGAGGGATGCCGGGGTCTGGAGTAAAAGATTGCTGCGGTCCGTGATCACGCCGCCCACGTAATAGGGAAGTCCGCAGTTTGCGAACGAGACATAGTGGCCGCGTTCAAATACAATGATGTCTGCCGTCTCGTCCAGCCGACGCAACCGCGTCGCCGCCGACATTCCGCCCGCAACTCCACCAACAATGATCGTTTTCATTCGAACCTCCGGAATAAGTATACCCCAGGGGGTATAGAAAATGATCGGTGACCGCCCCGGCACGCTCTAGCCTTAGACACATGCCCGCCGTCCAGAGCCGATTCGTCGTTCGCACCTTCGCGACGCTCGTCTTTTTCTCCGTCCTGGCCGGCCAGTTCTGGCGCAGCCTGTTCGGCTGGTGGGGCTACGGCGCGATCGCGCTGGTCATCGTCGTGAGCAGCGTCGTCGCCCTCGTCAAATTGAACCCGGACTGGATGTGGTCGCGGTTCCCGAAATCGCTCATCGCCTTCCTCGGTCTGGCCACCCTGTCGCTGGCCTGGTCGTTCTACCTCGGCGCTTCCCTGATCGGAGTCACCCTGCAGTGGGCAACCACGCTGGCCGCACTGTTCCTCGCCCTGTGCCTGAGTTGGGCAGAGCTGCTGCGCACGCTCGCCGCCGCACTGCGCTGGATCCTCGCCCTGTCCCTCGCCTTCGAGCTCATCGTCGCCCTGTTCGTGCGGCAGGCCGTGCTCCCCTTCTGGGTCGACTACGGCACCCGCAACGTGCCGGAGTCGTACTACTGGACCCGCGGTATCCTGCTGCAGGGCGGGCCAATCGAGGGCATCGTCGCCAACCGCAATTTGCTCGGGTTCGTGGCACTGATCGCCGTGATCGTCTTCGCCGTTCAGCTCGCCGCCGGCACCGTGAGCCGCAACTGGGGTCTGGCGTGGCTGGGCCTCGGGGTGTTCGTGCTGCTGCTGACCCGGTCCGCGACCGTGACGCTTGCTGCTGCCGCCGTCGCCGCAGCGCTGCTTTTCGCCCTCTGGGCCCGCCGCCGGCTCCCCGAGGGGCGCCGGCCGGTGTACCTGGTGGCCGGGGCATCCGTGGTCGTCGGCGGTGTCGGCCTGGTGGCCCTCACCCCGCAGCTCCTCGCCCTGCTCGGCAAATCCGCCGACCTCACCGGCCGCCTCGACATCTGGCGCAGCGTGGCCGGGCTGGCCGCCGAGCGCCCGGTGTTCGGCTGGGGGTGGGTGAGCTACTGGGCCCCCTGGGTCGAACCCTTCGAGGGTCTCGCCGTGCGCCGCGGCGTCGTCTACCTTCAGGCGCACAACGCCTGGCTCGACGTCTGGCTTCAGCTGGGCGTCCTCGGGCTGATCATCTTCGCCGCCGCCGTTTTCTCCACGCTGTGGCGCTGCTGGTTCCTCGCGGTCGACCGGCCCAGGCGCGCCCTCGCCGACACGGAACCCTACGCGGCCTCCGCCCTGCTCCCGCTGCTGCTCCTGGTAGCCCTGATCGCCCAGAGCCTGGCCGAAAGCCGCATCCTGATTGAGTCCGGCTGGCTGCTGCTGGTCGTGCTCGCCGTGATCACGAAGCGACAGCAGGCAACCAATCAACGGATGCCTTAGGCGGTAGCGTGGGAACGTCATGACCTACCGCGCGTATCCCCCCGCCGTGCCGGACCAGTTCACACGGCTGTTCGCCTCCCCCAAGTTCGCCTCCTCGCTGGCGCTGGTCATCATCGGCTTCGCCTTTTCGACCACTGCCCTGCGCGCCGTGATCGGCCCGCCCGGCGTCGTCGGCATTCTCGTGGGCCTCGTCGTGCTGGCCGCGTTCTCGCTCACCGCCCGCTGGGCCGGCGTCGACTGGCACGGGCTCCTGCCGATCTCGATCATGGTCTTCGTGGGCTGGTGTGCCCTGTCGGTGCTGTGGTCCAGCTACCCGCTGCACACCCTCAGCGCCTCGCTCTACCAGCTCGCCTTCACCTTTTTGGCCATCTACATCGCCCTGGCCCGCGACACCATCCAGGTCGTGCGCGCCACCGGCGACGTGCTGCGGGTGCTGCTCGGAGTGTCCCTGGCTCTGGAGGTGCTCTCCGGCCTGCTGCTCGACACGCCCTTCGTCTTCCTCGGCATCCAGGGCAACATCGACTCTTTCGGGCCCGTGCAGGGCCTCTTCGGCTCCCGCAACGTGTTTGGGTTGGTCTCGCTGATCGCGGCGGTCACTTTCGCGGTCGAGCTGCGGTCCCGGTCGGTGCGGCGCGGGCTCGGCATCGGCTCCATCGCCCTGGCCGTGTTCGGCCTGCTACTCACCCGCTCCCCCGTCATCCTCGTGGTGGCCCTGTTCGTGGGCCTCGCCGCGCTGGCGCTGATCTGGCTGCGCGCCACGCCCGCCGCGAACCGGTGGCTGCTACAGATCGGGCTGCTCGGCGGCACCGTCGTGGCCGGCATCATCGCGATTGCGGCCCGCGCGCGCATCACCGACCAGCTGAACGCGGGCAGCGAGTTCGAGGCCCGCACCACACTCTGGGGCGAAATCTGGCGTCTGGCCATGCTGAACCCGCTCGAGGGCTGGGGCTGGGCCGGTCTCTGGCCCATCGACGTCACGCCCTACGGCTGGCTCAGCTTCGTCACCGGGCGCCCGCAGGCCTCCGCGCTGAACGCGTTCCTCGACGTCTACTTCCAGGTCGGCCTGGTCGGCCTCCTGTCGTTCCTCGCGCTCGTGACGCTCGCCTTCTGGCGGTCGTGGCTGCTCGCCTCGGACAAACGCTCGATAGTCTATGTCTGGTCGCCGCTGGTGCTGGTGACCCTGCTGGTCACCTCGGCGGCCGAAAGCACTGTTCTGGTCGACTTCGGCTGGCTGCTGCTGCTGATCTGCGCCGTGAAGGCCGCGCAGGGCAAGAGCTGGCGCAGCCTGTTGCAGCCCACCCCGCACCGGCACCCGGAGAACTGAGCAAGGGCCGACCCGAGCGAAAGCTCAGACCGGCTGCACCAGGTCGCGCAGCATGTCCTGCAGGCCGAGGCCGAAGCGACGGTAGTCGCCGGCACGCCAGCCCGCGAAAACGGACGCGACCCGGGCCGCGCGCAGGGCCGGAAGGGTGCTGCGCCGGCGTTCGTGGGCCAGCTTGGCGTCGATCAGGGCGAGCGTTCCGGCTGCCGGCGCAGGCTGCAGCTGCGCCGCCCGCGCCTGCAGCGCCTGAGCTCGGGCCAGCAAACGGGCGTTGCGCGCCGTGCGCGGCGCCCGCAGCCGGCCAAGCCTGCCGGCCGCGTCGAGGCTGGAGGCGCCGATCTGGTTTCCTGCGTGCTGGCGGTAGTCCAGCAGCGGGATTTCAAGCAGGTCGACCTCGCCGGTCGCGGCGGCAACGATCGCCAGCCATTCGTCGTGCACCCACGCCGCCGGAAACGGTCGTGCACGCTGCACCAGCCCGCGGCGCAGCATCACGGTGGCGCCGGTTACGATGTTGCGGCGCAGCAGGATGTCGAAGGCGTTCCCCTCATGCTCCGCGGCACGCTCCGCGGCGGTGACCCCCAGGGTGGCGAGCAGGGTGCGGTCCGTCGGCAGGCCCGCCTCGTCGACGAGTCGGGCATCCGTATGCAGCAGTTGCAGGTCCGGGCGAGCCCGGAACTCGGCGATCAGCAGGGCCAGCCGCTCCGGGGGCCACACGTCATCCTGGTCGCTGAGCGCGATCAGCTCGCCCGTGCAGTCAGTGAGCGCCTGCTCGAAGTTCGCGGTGACGCCCAGCGGCGCAGAGTTGCGGATCAGGCGCAGGGTCACGGCCTGCCGCGGATGCTCTACCTTCCAGGCGGCGAAGACGCTTTCCACCTCAGCCGGGGTGTCGTCAGTGGAGCCGTCGTCGGAGACGACGATCTCGTCGGCGGGCGCGGTCTGGCCGAGGATGCTGCGCAGCTGCTCCTCGATGAACGCGGAGCCGTTGTAGGTGCAGAGGGCCACAGACACGCGCGGCAGGGATGCTCCGGGCGCGCGCGACGAGGAAGCGGTGGAGCGAGCCATCAGCGTCGCTTCAGGCCGACCGACAGCACGCCGAGGAAGAGGCCGCCCATGACCGTCTGCGAGCCCAGCATCATCAGTAGGGCAGATGGGATGGCCACCCGCACGGTGGCACCGGCCTCAAGCGCGCCATAACCGCCCGCCGCCCAGCCGACCAGCTGCGACAAGGCTATGCCCAGGCCGATCAGGAACAGCACGACCCCGAGGATCGCACCGCTCTCGAGGCTGATGCGTTTCTCGAGCCGTTCGAAGTTGCGGCTGCGGGGGATGCGGAACCCCTCGTGCTGGGCGTAGATCTTGGTGAGCAGGGCGAACAGGAAGGCCTGGTAGCCGACGACCGCCAGGGCGGCCAGGTAGATCTGACTGGAGTAGGTGAAGCCCACCTCCCCCACCACGACGGGTCCGAAGCCGAGCAGCACGGTGCCGACCAGGCCGATCAGGAACGCGGAGATGCCGGGGATCAGGAACAGCCAGCGCGGGCTGAAGATGAGCAGGAACCGCAGGTGCCGCCAGCCGTCCCGCCAGCTGCGCAGGTGCGGCGGCCGGCTGCGGCCGTCCTTCTTGAGCGTGGTCGGCACTTCGCTCACCCGGGACCCACCGAGTGTGGACTTGACCACCATCTCGCTGGCGAACTCCATGCCCGAGGTCTGCAAGTGCAGGGCAAGCATCGACTGGCGGTTGAAGCCGCGCAGCCCGCAGTGGAAATCCTTGATCGGGGAACGGAACAGGGAGCGCCCGATCCACGACAGCACCGGGTTTCCGAGGTACCGGTGCAGCGGCGGCATGGCGCCGGGTTCGATGCCGCCGCGAAAGCGGTTGCCCATGACCAGTTCATCGCTCGCACGCAGCCGCTCAACGAAACCGTCGAGTTCGCTGAAGTCGTAGCTGTCGTCGGCGTCACCCATGATCACATAGGTGCCGTGGGCGGCCTCCATGCCTACGATGAGAGCGCTGCCGTAGCCTTTTTCCGTGACATTCACGACCCGGGCCCCGTGCGCCTCGGCGATCTGCTGCGACCCGTCAGTGCTGCCGTTGTCGGCGATCAGGACCTCACCGGTGATGCCGCTTCGCCGCAGATATCCCTGGGCCTTGTCGATGCAGATCGCAAGCGTCTCGGCCTCATTGAGGCACGGCATCAGGATCGAAAGTTCAATGGTTGCGGTGATTGTCATGCTCGCTGCAAGTCCCGTCATTGTTGGTCTGGCCCCCTCATCGTACAGACTGGGCTGTGTGGACCTTGGACTGGTTGTGTCGACGCTCGGCCGTGTCGAGAGCCTCAAGCGACTCTTCGATTCCCTGTCTGGTCAGCTATTGGTGGGTGACACGCTCCTTGTGGTCGCCCAGCGAAACCTGTCTGAAGTGGAGGCCCTCGCATCCGTCTATCGCTCGGAGAGCATGCGAATCATCGTGACGACGTCGCCGCCCGGGGCTGCCCGCGGCCGGAACGCGGGCGTCGCGGCGCTGCCGGCCGACCGGGATCTGCTGCTCAATTTTCCCAATGACACCACCTGGTACCCACCGGGCGCGCTGCAACGAATGAGGCTTCTCCCCGAGAGCTTCCTAGCGGGCGCCCTCACAGTGGTCGACGAGAACGGGCCTAAGTTCGTGCTGCCCGAGCCGGGCGCGGCCCTGACCCGGTGGACGGTCTGGAGCGTGATCGAGATGGGCATCCTGATCCGGCGCAGCGTGTTCGACCGGATCGGGGGCTTCGACCCGGAGATTGGCACCGGCGCCCCGACGCCCTGGCAGGCCGGGGAGGCCACGGACCTGCTCCTGAAACTGATCCGTGCCGGGGAGCACCTCGGCTTCGCCTGGCAGCCGCCCGCGCTCACGGTGGGCGGGATCAGCGACCCGAGCGGGCTCAGCAGCGCGGAACGCCGTCACAAGCTGCGCGGCTACGGCCGCGGGCTGGGACGCCTGGTGACCCGCTGGCGGTATCCGTTGTGGTGGCGGTTCGCGTTCCTCGGCGGCGGTCTGTTCTTCGGTCTGCGCAATCGCGGCACGAACGCCCTCACTGACGGCTGGTGGGTGTTCCTCGGCCGGCTCGAAGGAATGCTCGGGCGCACCCTCGGCCCCGTCGGCACGCTCACCGCGGTGACCCGATGACGGCCGATCTGCCCGCCCCTCTCCGTCTGCGCCGGGCCACACTCAGCCTGATCACCCTGCTCGGGGGTGTATCGGTGGCCGTCATCCCCGCAGCAACGGTCGCCATCTCGTCCCGGCTGTTCAGCCGGCCGGAGCAGGGCGTCATTGCCGTGGCGGTGATGGTGGCCACCTTCGCCGGCCAGCTCACCTTCGCGGTCGTGCTGGAATCCCGGCTCAGCTCGGCGGCAACCGACCGCCGGGTGGTGTTCCCGCTCTGGCTGGCCGGCCTTGCCCTGGTCGCCGCCGTGGTGATCGCCCTCAACGCCACGAACCCGGTCGTGCTCTGTCTCGGCCTGCCTCTGCTGATCGCCGCGCTGGAAGTGGGCCGGGGCGTCTCGGTCGCCGAGCGTCTCGACCTGCGGGAGATCTGGGCATCCATCGCCGTGGGGCTCGGTGCCCTCGCCGGTGTGGCGGCAGCGTTCACCGGCCAGGACTGGGCGCTGATCCCGCTCGTGGCCGGAATCGCCCTGGCCACCCTGGTGCGCTGCTTGCCGGTGACGCACCGGGCCAGTCGCCCCGAGCCGGCCGTGATGAGCTGGGTGGTGGCCGACACGGCGATCACCGGGGTGATCTATCCGCTCCTGAATGTCATGATCTTGACACTGATCGGGCCCGGCGGCGCAGTGCTGTTCACGGCGATCGCGACGGTGTCCGGCCTGCTCGCGATCCCTCTAAACTTCATGCGACTGCGGCTGCTCAAGGAGCATTCCCGCCTCGACATCGTGGTGTCGGCCGGCGCGGTGGTCGCGGCCGTGGTGGTGCTGATGATGCTGGAGCTCACCGGAGTGCTCGGCTTCATCTTCGGCGGCGTCTGGACCGGCTCGGCCGCCGTCCTGCCGCTGGTGCTCGCGTGCGGCTGGCGGGCCGCGTCGCTCGCGACGACGATTCCGTTCGCCGCGCTGCGCCGGATGGGCGAGGTGCGGCTGCTCACCGGGCTGCGCGCCGCAGTCTCCGTCATAGCGTTCGTCCTCGCCGGGATCGGCCTGGCGCTGAACAGCCTATCCGCCGTGTTTCTAGGGCTGCTCATCGCTGAGCTGGCCTCGGCAGTGGTCTACGAGCTCGCGCGACGTCGCCGGGTGCGCGCCGCCGCGCTGGTCGTGGCGGCGGCCGCGTGAGCCGTGTCCTCGTCGATCTGCTCTTCTACACCGGCCGCAAGGGCGGCATGGAGTCGTACGTGCGGGAGGTGTACGGCCGGATCGAACCGGATGCCGGCGGGATCGAATTCATCGGCCTCGCGTCGAGCGAGCTGGCCGGCTCGGACACGTCCTGGTTCCCCGGCGAGATCGTCGATTCGGGCATCAGCGGTGAGAACCGGATCGCCTGGGCCCGCGGTGAGCTCGTCACCGTCGCCCGCGCGGCCCGCCGGCTGCGCGCCGATCTGGTGCACTGTCCGGCAAACCTCGGCCCGGTCTGGTCGCGGGTGCCCGTGGTGCTCACGGTGCATGACCTGCTGCCGTTCCGGCATCCGGAATACGTGCCTGGGGTCTATTCGCGCATTCTCCGCACCATGATCCGGGTGGCCGCGCACGGCGCCCGCCGCGTTCTCACCGTGAGCGTCGCCTCGGCAGAAGACATCGTGCGCTACCTGCGGGTTCCGGCCGCCCGCATCGACGTGGTGCCGCTCGCGGGCAAGGACCCGGCTGCGAACCCGGACCCTGTGCCTCTCCCCCGGTTGCCTGGCCGGCTAATGGCGGTGGGCAACCGGATGCCGCACAAGAACTTCCCCCTGCTGCTGGAAGCCCTCGCCCTGGTCCCCGCCGAGTCCCGGCCGCAGCTGGTGATCACCGGCAGCCACGGCGACGACCCGCTTGCCCCCGCCGTTACCCGGCTCGGTCTGGAGGCGTGGGTGTCACTGCGGGGCTGGCTGAGCACCGAGGAACTCGACCGGTGCTACGCCGAGTCGAGCCTGATCGTGTTCCCGACTCTGTTCGAGGGCTTCGGCCTGCCGGTGCTGGAGGCCATGTCCCGAGGCTGCCCCGTGGTCTGCTCCGATATCCCGGTGCTGCACGAGGTCGCCGGCGACGCGGCCGTGTACGTGACGCCGCAGGATGCCGCCGCCCTCGCGGCGACGCTGTCCCGCCTGCTCGACGACCCGGCCGAGCTGGCGCGCCTGTCAGCACAGGGCCGTGACCGCGCCCGCGCCTTCTCGTGGGCGAAGACCGCCCTGGACACCCTGGCGTCGTTTCAGCGGGCCCTCGCCGAGCGGTAGCGCGCCAGGATCTGGTCGACCGAGGCGCTCAGGCCGTGGCTGACCCGCTCGCGCCGGAACCAGTCGAGCGTGGAGCGTCTCAGGGGCTCGCCGGCCTCGACCGCTCGCACGATAGCCCCGCCAAGTTCGGCGGGCGCCACGGAAAGGGCCACGTAGCCGTTGACGCCGTCGACGACCAGCTCCGCTGCGGCGTTGTCGGGGCCCGCCACCACCACGCTGGGTGTGCCGAAGGCCGCCGCCTCGGCGATGACGAGCCCGAACCCCTCCCGGGCCGACGGGTTGACTAGCACCCGAGCACCCTGCACGAGGTCCCTCAGCTCGTCATCGCTCACCCGGCCGAGCAGCTCGACGGCGGAGTCCAGGCCGAGTTCGGTCACCCGGGCGGCCACGCGGGGCGTTTCCGGGCCGGTGCCCACGATAACCGCGCGCAGGGCCGGAACCTGGCTGCGGGCCTCCCGCAGGGCCGGAATGAGATCGATCACGCGTTTGTCGGCGATGTGCCGACCCACGAAGACCAGGTACGGGTCTTCGGGCCGTTCGGTCGTGGCATCGGGCTCGTCGCCGACGAGGTCGACCAGGCCCAGGGCGACCGGCTGGGCACGGCGCCGATAGCGGCGAAGCCGGGCACCGGTGAACTCGCTGTTGACGGTGTGCAGGTCACCGAGGCGGATGCCCACGGTCTGCAACAGGAAGGCGATCGTTCCCGGCAGCGCGCCGGCGTACTCCCGCCACTTCGGCCACGGCCAGACCTCGAGCCAGTCGGCGACCACGAGTGCCGGCGTGCCGACGAGGGCCAGCCGCACCGCGAACAGGTTCAGCACTGGCAGGGTGCTGACGACCACGACGTCGTAGCTCCCGCGCCGACGGAGGAAGTGGCGAAACAGCGCCGCTGCGAAAGCGATCGCGCTCCGTGGCGTGCGGGTGCCGCGGGCATCGTAGATGTCGCCCTGCCACACCGGCACGATGGTGAAAGGCACCGCCGGGGGCGCATCCGTCGGCCATTGCCGGCGGGTCACGTAGTCGACCGGGCACCGTCGGGCCCCGAAAAGCTCCGCCAGGCGGCGGTACACGCGTTCGCCGCCACCGGTGTTGACCGGGTAGAGGCAGTCGAAGGCGACCGCCACCCGCGGTTCAACCACGGACGGTCTCGGTCTCAGGCTCGGGCAACGCGGATGCATCGGTGTCGGTTTCTGCCTCGGCGGCATCGTCGGCCCGCGCGGATCTGACCGCCAGCCGGCCCGACCACAGCACGAAAAGGAGTGAAACGAGGCCGTAGAGGGCCACCAGGGTCATCGCGCCGAGCGGTGGCTCCCAGTCGGGGTTCTCCCACATTGTGCTGAACGATTCGTCCGTGCCGACCACGTAGCGCCGCAGCACCAACAAGAACGCCCCCAGGCCGTAGACGGCGACGAGGGTGACGCCGATCCAGGTCAGGCGGGTGGACAGGAACGCCAGACGCCGCCCCGAGCGCCCGGACAGGAGCCAGGCGGCCACGAGCGTCACCCCCACGTAGAGGAAGAGCCCGTAGCGGCCCTGCCAGATGATGCCGGTCTGGTGCACGCTGTAGCCCTGCACGAGAGCGGGGACCAGCACCGCGGCAGCCGCAACGACACCCATGGTCACTACGCTGCGTCGGTCCAGTCCGGTGCAGGCGAGCGCCACCAAGATGGCCGTGGCGGCCACGAACGGCCAGTAGTTCGGCCCGGAGAGGGGCGTGTCGAGCCAACCGAAGAACCCGATGGCCTGATGAAAATAGTCCGGCGTCAGGCGGATGACATAGGCGAAGCCCTGCACGAAGGAGGCCCCCACCTGGGGCGCATCCGAGGCATCCGCCTGGCCGGAGAGGCTGCCGCCGCGGAGGGTCCAGAGGATCGAGAACATCCCGCCGGCCGCCACGAAAGCCAGCCCGAGATAGGAGGAACCCGTCGTGAAAAGAGTCTTCACCGCCCGCCAACCTGTGGCCGCGAAGCACAGCCCGACCACGACCACGAGCCACAGCGGCCCCGTCGCTCGAGCGGTGACCAGCACGATCGACGCAACCGTGACGATGAGCCAGAGGTGGCGACGGGATAGCGACGACACCACTCCCGGGTCACGGCCGTCGAAGTGCTGCAGCAGCCGGAGCAGGGAGATCCAGAGCGCGCCGGCCGCAGCGATCTCGATGCCGTTGGGATTAACAGATCCGAAGAGGTACACGACCATGGGCGCCGCGAGAAAGGCCTGCCCGAACGGCAGCCAGCGGGAACGCCGCACCGACATTGCGGATTGGAAGGCCCAGGCCACGAAGACCGAGCACAGCAGGCCGCTGATGATGCGCATGGAGTAGATCCCGGCCGATCCGTCGAGCAGGAGAGTCGGCCAGCCGACGAGGTAGTAGTAGATCGGGTTGTACGCGCTCACCCAGGTGTTGAACGAATCGTTGCCGCCTTCGTCCCCGAGTTCGAACCCGCAGTCTGCGGTCATCTCCGAGTGGAAGAGGTAGCAGACGATCTGCTGGCTGTAGGAATACTCCTCCGGCAGGTCGACGACGGAGTGTTTGACCCCTTCCACGGCGTGCCCGGTGAGGTCACCACGAACCTGTGCGATGGCCTTCGTTGCGTGGGCGTTCTCGTCGGGGACGGAGAAAATCGGGCTGGCCAGCGACCACAGGGTGGCGAGCGTCGCCATCAGGGCGAAGGCCGTCCAGAAGACGGACCGGGTGTGCGCTGGTTCGTGGCGGACGCGGGGCGCCGTCCGGGAAGACAGCGCCCTCATGACACGTCTCGCGGGAGGTGGTCTCGCCGTTGCGCAGACGGCCGCACGACAGACGTGATGTGAATGAACAGACCGGCGGCGGGCCCGATGACCAGAGCTGCAATCACGCGATCACCGATGGCCCAGGGCATCAGCACCGCGCCCATGGCGATGACGGCCGCAACGACCCACCCGGCCGTGTAGGCGGTGTGACTGTCACGGGAAAGAACGGCCGGCCCGGTCACGAAGAGCCCGGCGATCATCCCAGATGCGAACACCAGCGGAACCAGGAGGTCGCTCACCTGCCTCACCGTGTCGCCGAACAGCCAGACGAAGACCTGTTCGCCCCAGAGCGCCGTCATCCCCGCGAAGACCGCAGTACCGATCGCGACGACCGTGAGGAAAAGGACCAGAGCGCGGATGATGCTCGCTTCACGGGACGCAAAGAAGACCAGCAGGTAACTCTGAAATGCAGTGAGTGGCACGAGCAGGGGCGCCCGGAGGAGTGTGATAGCCAGAATGAGAGCGCCGAAATAGGTCCGGTCGACTCCGTCAGCGAACAGCGCGAGGAGCGCCGGGAACCCGGTGACCATCGCCGCCATGGCCGCAGCCGCCAGCATGGTGCGGGAACTGTTCCAGAGCAGGCCGCGATAGGTGCCGTCGACGTACCGTGCACGTGCCAGCCGCTTGCGGGCAACCAGCAGGGCGATTCCCATCGTGATCGGGAACGGTGCGATCACGGCCCAGGCCAGCCGGGTCTGGTCACCGCCGAGCGCGAGCACCGTCAGGACCGCTGCGAGGCGCAGAGCGCCATCCAGGCCCACGATCAGAGCCAGGTCCGCCCAGAGTCCCAGTCCGGAGAGGACCCCGCTGAGGGAGGCGACCGCGACACAGGCCACCGCTCCCACCGCCAACGGCACGACCAGTCCGAGCTGACTCGCCCCGAAAGCCGGGAGCGCCCAGAGCGGGAAACTCACCGCGATCACGATACCGACGATCCCGGCCGCGAGAAGAACGAACTTCGGGACCGGAACGCGGGGCTGCCCCGGTGCCTCGGCGGTGGTGCGTGCGCGGGTGCGCGCCGATACGGCTCGGGTCATCTCCTGTTGAAGGCCGAAGAGACATCCCACGATGAAGTAGAGAACGGCCCAGAAGACAGCGAACACAGAATAGGCAGCGAGGCCGGCCTGCTGGGCCACCGCCAAGGTGACGAGATAACCGGAAACCCCGGCCACCACGGCCGCTCCCCCGATGAGGAGGATGCTGAGCTTTCCCCGCCGGCCGCTGCCGGTGGATTCACTCACCGAAATGATTCCTGGGCGCTCCAAGCTGAGCTCACCATGTCGCTCAGGGAGCGGGTCGCTGACCATCCCAGGACTCGACCGATCTTGTCGACCTCGGCGACCACGGAGGCAGGGTCGCCCGGGCGGGGAGACTCGACGGACGGGTGCAGGTCGGTACCGGAGACAACGGCAACCTCGTTGACCACATCACGCACCGAATACCCCCGTCCTGTCCCGACGTTGAAAACGTCGAAGGCATCGGCCTGCACCTGGAGCCGGGACAGTGCCGCGATGTGCGCATCCGCGAGATCGGCTACATGGATGAAGTCCCTGACACACGTGCCGTCGGCCGTGTCGTACGTGTCGCCGAAGATGACGGGGTTCTTACCCTCGGCCATCTTCTGGAAGACCATCGGTATCAGATTGAGCACTGCTCGGTCGGCCAGCTCGGGCCGGGCGGCGCCCGCCACGTTGAAGTAGCGCAGGCTGATCGCGCGCAGTGGCCGCGCCGCTGTCTCGTCTCGGATCATCCACTCGCCGACGAGCTTGGTCTCGCCGTAGGGGTTCACCGGCCGTGTCTCGTCCGTTTCCAGGAGCGGGACCCCGGCACCGTTGCCGTACACAGCGGCCGAAGATGAGAAGACCAGGCGGGACACCCCCGCCTCGCCCATGGCCGCCAACAGATTGGCCAGACCACCGAGGTTCTGCTGGAAATACCACGTGGGGCGCTGCACCGACTCGCCGACCTGCTTACGCGCGGCCAGGTGCACGACCTCGTCCACATCGTGCTCGATCATCAGGTCGCGAAGGCGTGTGACCGCGGTGTCTTCGGACAACTCCAAACGCACGATCGGCACGCCGGGCACCCGGCCTTCGATGCCGGTGACGACGTCGTCCGCGATCACGACCGACCGCCCCTGCTTGCACAGAAGATCCACGATATGAGCTCCGATGTAGCCTGTGCCACCGGTCACCAGGGTTGTCATGCGGGGTTGACATCTTCCGTCGGGGTTCGGCCTTCGCGCGCCGTGATGGCTTCGGTCAGTGCGATCTGGCGGGCCAGGTCGGTTATCTGCCGGTCGAGTCGCCGGTTGTGAGCGGATGACGTGACGGCGAAGCCGAGGAAGACCACGATCAGCCCGTAGAGGAGCAGGTCCGTTCCGCGGCCGACTCCGAGCACGGCAGCGACCGAGTTGGTCAGGTTCGGGAAGATGACGGCGATGACCGCACTCACCATGACCAGCAACAGAGTCAGACGACGGATGGCCATTCCGCGCGCACCGCGGCGGGGCAGCAGGATCACCAGACCCAGAACCGCGAATACTGTGATCAAGACAACCTTGATCAGGATTTGATTAGCGTCCATGGGGTTCCGTCCCTCGCAGTCCGGTCATTTGAAGATGAGGTCGCTGATAATGTTGACGGAGTTCCAGACGGACTGGCCCTTCGACCTCGAATAGTCCGTATAGATGATGTGCACCGGCTGCTCGGCGTACCGGAGTCCCAGCCGCCCGATTTCGTTGACGATCTCGGAGGCGTGGGCCATCCGGTTCTGGGTCACCCGAATCGAACTCGCCGCCTGGCGAGACAGGGCCCGAAGTCCGTTGTGCGCATCGGTGAGGCGCACACCGGACGTGACGTTCTGGAAGACGACGGCGGCCTTGAGCACCAGCCGTTTGATCGCGCCGGGTTTCGTGCGGTCGTCGAGGAAGCGCGACCCCACCACGATATCCAGCGGCTCCGTCGCCAGGCGCCTGACCATGTCCAGAGCATCCTCGACCCGGTGCTGCCCGTCGGAGTCAAAGGTCACGAAGTACTCTGCCCCCGGGTCGGTGAGCGCATACCGCAGGCCGGTCTGCAGCGACGCGCCCTGGCCCAGATTGATGGGGTGATGCACGACGTGGGCACCGGCCCGCCGTGCCGCCTCGGCGGAGTCGTCGGTGCTGCCGTCGTCCACGCACACCACGTGGGGGAAAGTCTCCCTGGCGTGACGGATGACGTCCCCCACCACGGCTGCTTCATTGAAGAGCGGGATGACGAGCCACGTCTTTTCCGCGACCATCCGGTCCGCTTCGCTCATCGCCGCATCCGTCGGACTAACGCCCTTGGTCGTATCATCTGCCTTATAACCCATCGGACTTGGCTGTGCCTTTCCCACTCGCTTTCGAGCCTAGGCCCTTGCTCCCTGGGGAACGGACCCGGAACAACAGTGCGTAGGCGAACCTTAATGCGCGTTGCGGAAGTGCCCTGAACGCACTTCGGACCAGCAGGTTCGCATACATTCGAGGCGTTCTGATCAGACCGTACGAGCGCAGGTTACGCTGCATCTGCACCTCCGCGGCGAACATCCCTCGGGCGGACCGACGCTTGAACATGGCCGGGTCGGCCCGGAATAGGAGCAGCGGCTCCGCGAGATTCAGCATCGGATAGCCCCCGGCAGCCAGCCGGGCGAACAGGTCGTAGTCCTCCATATTGGGGACATGACGCACGCCGCCGACCGCCAGGGCCGCGTCCCGGTCCAGGAAGAGCGTCGGATTGTTGATCGGGCTGTTGGTCAGAACGTATCGCCGGATCCGTTCTTCCGTGAGCGGCATAACCCGCAGTCCGACGATGTTCTCCTCGTCGCCCTCGAATTCCAGCATGGCGGCGCCGATCGCCGCGTAGTGCCCACCGGAGGCGGCCTGCGCCTGCATTTCCAGCCGGTTGGGTAGGGAGACGTCATCGGCGTCCATCCGGGCGACCCAGCGGTTTCTCGCCGCTTCAATGCCGGCCTGCATCGCGTAGGCCACGCCCCGATTCTGCGCCAGGGAGATTCGGCGCACCCGGGAGTCGACCCCGCCGAGTTCGGCCACGACCGCGTCAAGGCCCGCGCCCAACGGCCCGTCCTCCACGATCAGGATTTCGTCGGCCGGAAGATTCTGTTCCTGCATACTCCCGAGGGCCCTGCGCAGGTGGCCGGGCTCGACTCCGCTGTAGACGGGGATCACCACGGTGATCGGTTCGAAGGATTCGCCGACTGGGCTCACGGTGCTATCCATCCTTCTGTTCGTTGTACCCCTCTGCCGGGGATTATCTGCGCTCACGACTAGGGTCGAAGTACCCATGGTACGTGGCCCACTAGATGGAGCGCGCACCCGTTCACGCCCCATCCGTCTTCCAGATATCGGGGCTGCCGGTATTCTCGACGGAATCCGGGTCGCCTCCGAAAGATTGATATGACCGTGTCACACGAGCAAACCATCACCCCCGCCGCCCCGCCTCAGTCGCGATGGAGGCGCCTCTTCATCGCCCTCTGGGTGCCAGTCGTTCTGGTCATTGCCTCGTTCGGGATGTCAGCCGTCGTGACCGCGAACCACGGACCGGCTCTCTCCCCTGTTGACGAGTGGGTCTATGTCGACTACCTGTTCAAACTCCCCGTTCAGGGCATCGTGCATGAGGGCGAGAAGATCGGCAAGGAAGCCCTCGTCATCATGTCGTGCGACGGCGTCACGCCGTACGGCCCGATGGGCCCGGCGTGCGGCAGCAGCGTCGCAGACCTGTCGGCATTCCCGTATGAGGGCGTCACGTCGGCCGATGCTTACACTCCCGCCTACTTCGCGGTGACGCGTGTGATCGGAGACGCCGTCCACACGCTCACGGGCATCAGCCAGCTCTCGTCATGGCGGGTCACCGGGGCGCTCTGGCTCGGGCTGGCCTCCGTGCTTCTGCACCTCCTACTTCGGCAGTGGCGCATCCGGCGCCCGGTCATCCTCGGCCTTGGGTTGGCCCTGATCGCATCGCCGTTCGCCTGGTGGACCTATACGTATATCAGCACGGACGCTCCCTCCCTCGCCTTCGGCATCCTCATCCTCCTGGCGGCGGTAAAGATCGGCCGGGGCCAGTGGTCCGGGTGGTGGCTCGCGGTGATCTCAACGGCGGCGGTTCTCTTCAAAGTGACGAATGTTCTCGGCGTCTGCCTGGCTGCTCTGTACTTGCTCATACTGTGGCTGCTGGAGCGGAAAGAAACACAGTGGGCAGGCTGGAAGACTCGCAGACCATATCAGCGGAATCGGTCATCGCTCGGGCTACTTTTCTTCGCCGTCCTCGCGCTCGGCGCGTCGGTGGGCGCCCAGCTGGCCTGGCTGGCATTCCGCTCAGCAGAAGCGGTCGGCATCCCCGTCGATCAGGCGATCGGCATTCCGCTCACGCCTGAGGAGCTCGTCTCCCAGGTCGCGACGTTCCTTCCCGGCACAATCACCTCCAACGTCAATATCTCGGGCTCGTCCGACCTTGCCTATGCCATTCCCGGCTTCGTGGTTGCGCCGCTTTCATGGATTTGCGTGGCCGGGGTGCTGGGAGCCTTTTGGGCCCTGCGCAAGGGATCGAAGCTCACCCCTGTGGTGGTGTCTGTGACGATGGCCGCTCTGTTCTTCGCGCCCATGCTCGCAATCATGATCCATGTGACGACCGGCAACTACTTTCCGCTGCCGCCGCGGTACGGAGCCTCGATCCTAGGGTCGTTCCTGCTGCTGGCCGGTCTCACGATCCGGAACCGCTGGGCTGTTGGCATCCTCGTGACCTACTCAGTCGCCCTTTACGCCTACGTTCTCGTCAACGCACCGTTGCTTGCCTGACACGGGCCTGGCGGCAGAGAACTGGCCCCGTGCGCTGTGCGCGCGGGGCCAGTTCTCTGGAAACCACGAAACGGCGGTTCCGGTCAACTCCGCGTTCCACCGGTTCCAGGCGTCCAGGTGAGAACGCCACCGGAGAACGACTGAGTGCACACCGAGGCTCCGTCGCACGTCATCTCAGTCTTGGGCCAACCGATCGAGCCGCCCAGGCCTCCGAGCGCGTTGTAGTACGTGCGCATCTCGCCTCGGAGGGCATAGGCGCCGAACTGCTTCGACGCGGCGATGGCCCCCTTCTCGAAGGTCTGCACCGATCCTCCCCCGTTCGCGGCGACGAAGATCTCGCCACTGGTGGGCCATCCCAGGGCGCCTGTGGGTCCACCGGAAGTCGTGTAGGCACCGTTGATGGCGGTCCCGACGATCGATGCACCCTGTGTCGACGACCAGTACAGCGTGCCGCCCACGAACATCTGTGAACACCGCGAGGCATCGCTGCAGGACTGATCCCCGGTGGGCCATCCCAGCGTTCCGCCTATGCCACCGGCCTGATTGAACGCGGTGCGGATGTCCCCGGTAAGAGCGTGCGCTCCGCCGTTCGCAGACCAGGCGATGGCGCCCTTCTCGAATGCTTCAACCACACCGCCGCCGTTGGCTGACAGTGCCACGACGCCGGACGTCGGCCGGCCGAGTGAGCCGCTTGTGCCACCCAGCTGGTCGTACAGGCCCACCATCCTGGCGTCGACGTAGGCCCCCTGACCAGCGGTCGTCCAGTAGAGCTTCGCACCCTGGAACGATTGTGAGCAGTCGGCTTGTCCGCAGACCTGGTCCGACGTCGGCCAGCCGGCCGATCCGCCGATTCCGCCGACTGTGCCGAAGTAATCGCGCAGGGCACCGGAGAGTACGTGCGCCCCGCCGTTCGGGGACCAGGCGATGGCACCCTTGGCGAATCCCTGCACGCGCCCGCCACCGTTGACGGTGAGCGTCGATGGCGCCGTGGTCGGCAGGCCCAGGCTTCCCGCCGGACCACCGGCAGCCGTGTAGGCCCCCAGCAGTGCGGTCGGCACGAAGCTGCCGCCCGCGGCAGGCGAGGCATAGAACGTGCCTCCGGTAAAGGCCTGCTTGCACAGACCCGTCCCGTCGCAGGTCTGGGCGGCGGTCGCCCACCCGGGTTCGCCGGTGATTCCACCGGCTCGCGCCAGCTGGTTCCGGATCTCCCCGGTCAGGAGCCACGCTCCGGCCTTGGAGGACACGATGGCGCCCTTTTGGAAGCCCTGGACCGTGCCGCCACCGTTCTCAGCGACAACGTTAGGGTCTGTGATCGGCCATCCCAGCGCGCCCGTGATGCCCCCCGCCGCTCCATAGGCGGTGCGGATGGCGCCCGTGAGGACGTACGCGGTGGTGCCGGTTGACCAGGCGATGGCGCCGTTGACGTAGCCGCGAACGTAGCCGCCGCCGTTTGCCGTGTATTTGGTGACGCGCGTCGTCGGAGCACCCAGGTACCCGCCAGAACCGCCGGTACGCTGGTAGGCCCCTTCAATGTAGGTCTCGGGTCCTTCGATCGGAGATCCGAACCAGTCCGAGTACATGCGCCAGAAATTGCGGTTGCCGTACGAACTGCAGGTGTTGCCCGAGCCGTAGAGATTCGAGAGAGCCGGCCCGTTGGGCTGGTACGGCGTGTAGTTGTAGAGCCCGGCCGTGGCCTGGTTCCTGATGTAGACCGAGCTACTTCCGCACGCGGTATTCGGGTGGTACCACACGGCGTTCCAGCGATCAGGAGCGTGACGCCACCGGGTCGGATTGTTGGCGTAGTACTGGAATTGCAGCGCGGCCGCGTAGACTTGGTTGAAGAAGCCGTAGTAACTCGTGTCACAGTCGGCCGTGTCAGGGCATCCGTAGCCGGTGGCGCTGCGATACTGCCGCGCCGACGGCCAATCGTCCGTCACGATCCCCTGTTCCTTTTCGAGCAGAACGATTATTGCTTTCTGGCTGATATCACAAGCAAGGCCCACCTTGGCAATGATCTGCGCGGCGGACTCATTGGCTTGGCCCACATAAGCGGCGCAGTCGTCGGAGACCGCGGCGCGCGTTGGCGTGTCCTGTCGATAGTCCTTCAAACAGACGTAGCCAGCACGACACGTCGGCACCCTCTCATTAAGGAATTGCTGAACCTGGGATGCGCTCATGGCGGACCCGTCGAAGAACAGGTTGTCGCTGATGATGTATGCCGGATCAAAAAAAGAAGCATCGGCAGCCTGGGCAGCTGGCGGCGGAGCGACTGCCATAAGAAGTGCGCCGGCAAGGGCCACCGCCAGCGTCAGCCCAGTCAGGCGTTTGAATCTCACAGGATCTCCATCTTGGTCGGCATGACGCCGGGTTGGCCAGGCGATCCCAGCAGCGAGAGATTCAGGCTCTCGTCGGCTACACCATTCCCCTGGAGGTAAGCAGATCCCAAGGCTATCGACTCACAGGGGATGCGGAGCCTGCAACACGACACGATTTCGCCTAGACTTGTCCAAGTCCGGCCCCACAATCGAGAGTTGTTCATGTCATTGGCACAAGCCCGCGATCGCGAACAGCGAGTTGCAAGGGAGAACCTCAAACCGGTCGGACAGTCGACACATTTTGTGACCGGCACCTGGGCCTCCCTCAAGGACGTCTGGGGCAGCCGCGAGCTGACCTCCCTTCTGGTGCGACGAGAGCTCAAGGCACGTTACAAAGACAGCTCGCTCGGCATTGTCTGGAGCCTCGTCCGACCTCTCGCCCAGCTGCTCATCTACTACTTCGCTATCGGCCAAATCTTGGGCGTAGCACGCAGCATTCCGAGCTTCGCGATCTTCGTCTTCGTCGGGCTCACCACATGGGGGCTATTCGTCGAGATCGTCCAAGGCGGAACGACCTCCATCACCAACAACTCCGGCTTGATCAAGAAGATCTACTTGCCACGTGAGATCTTCCCGCTGGCAAGCGTCGGTGGTGCCCTCTTCAATTTTGGCGTGCAACTCATCATCCTCATTCTGGCCACGATAGTGGCCGGCCAGATTCCTCTTGACTTCAATCTGTTGTACGCCCCACTCTCGCTCGCTGTCCTCATCTCCTTCGCTACCGGGTTGGGGATACTCCTCGCCGGTTTGAACGTCTACTTGCGTGACGTGCAGCACCTTGTCGAGGTGGCGATCATGGTTCTCTTCTGGGCTTCGCCGATCGTTTACTCATTCTCTTTCGTGCACGACAAGCTCCAGGGAAACTGGCTCGAACAGTTGTACCTAGCCAATCCGATTACCGTCGCCGTGCTCGGGATGCAGCGTGCATTCTGGGTGGCCGGCACCACCGAATCCACCTCGCAGAACTGGCCGGACGACCTGGCCATCCGGCTGTGGATCGCCCTGGGCATCAGTATCGTGATCCTCTGGATCGGCCAGCGCATCTTCTCGCGCATTCAAGGCAATTTCGCACAGGAGCTGTAACCCGATGACCACGCCGACAATCATTCACGTGGAAGATGTCTCCAAAAGATTCGTCATGCACAAAGACAAGTCCATCAAGGAACGCATCCTCAACTTTTCCCGGGCGCGTAAGCACCAAGACGATTTTTGGGCCCTCAAGGACATATCCCTCGATATCACCATGGGCACAACCGTGGGACTCGTCGGTCACAACGGATCGGGCAAGAGCACGCTGCTGAAGGTCGTCGGCGGGATCATCCAGCCCACGACTGGCAATGTCAGCCGGCGCGGGCGGATGGCTGCTCTCCTCGAGCTGGGTGCGGGGTTCCACCCGGATCTCACCGGCCGGGAGAACGTGTACCTTAATTCCGCCATCCTCGGACTCAGCCGCAGCGAAACCGACAGGTACTTCGATGAGATTGTGGACTTCTCCGGCATCGAGGACTTCATTGACACCCAGGTGAAGTTCTACAGTTCGGGCATGTACGTCCGACTGGCGTTCGCCGTGGCCGTGCACGTCGACCCCGACCTGCTCCTCGTCGACGAAGTTCTTGCCGTGGGAGACGAACCGTTCCAGCGCAAGTGCATGGCCAAGATCGCGCAGTTCCAGGCCGAAGGCCGAACGATCGTCCTGGTCAGCCACTCCGCCGAACAGGTCGGTGCACTCTGCGACAGAGTCGTCGTACTCGAACACGGTGAGATGCTACACGACGGCGACCCGGCACAGGCGCTGCGGGTGCTCCGAGGCAGTTTCTCCGACGAGCAGGTCCGGCATGAGGAGAAACTCGAGGCCGAAGGCAGGCCAGAGCACCACGTCGTCGCGGTCCCCCAGGTCAGCGTGACCGCATCGCGGCTGGACGCAGCCAGCGTCATTGCTCCGGGCTCCGACATCCACGTGAGCGTGCAGTACGAGGTTCTCGAAACCATCGACCCCTGGCTGATCGGCGTTGCCCTCGAGACCGCGGTCGGCAATGTGGTCTATCGGATGACAACCCGTGAACTCGGTGAGAAACTCCCGCTGGAACCCGGCACCTATAAGTTGAACGTGACGTTCAAGAACCACAATCTGGGTGGGGGTTCGTACTCCGTCAGCGTTGGCCTGGCCTATGAGGCCGGCGAAACGATCCTGGTCGTGAACCCTGCCGCCACGTTCGAGGTCGCCGACTACGGCATCGGGCGTGGCGCGATCCGTCTGGATGTCGAATCCAGCGTGCAGCGGCTAGAGGCCGCCCGGGCCGCCGGCCTCACCTAGAGACCGCCCAGCATCGAACGCAGCTTCCGGAAGGTCCGGTTCACCCAGCTGTGCCGGATTCGGCTCAGGGTGCGGAAGAGCTGGCTCGAGTAGAGCTCGGCCTGTTCCTGCCTCATCGTGGTGAGCGCGTCTTCCTGCTCGAGTAGCTCTGCCCCGAGCTTGATTGTGGCTGCCTCAAGCTCGATCGCGGCCGCCTTGAGCTCGTTGGAGAGTGCCTCCATCCGGATCCACTCACGCACGTAGGAGCCGAAAGCGGCCTGAACGTTCTCGTGTCCCTGAATCTGCTGAGGGGTGAGCTTACTGACCGGTCTGCGCCGTTCCGAGACGAACTCGAGCAGGTCCTCGAGCCGTTCCGGTAGGAGATACACGCGAGTCCAGTCGCGACGCACCAGGGCCGCCTCCGCGACCGCGTCGTCGAATCCTTCGGAAATCTCTACGACGATTTCCGCAGCCGTCTTTGTGCCCGCTCGCCTGCCGGAAAAGTTCTCCCAGCGGGCGTCCTCGATGTTCGCCCGGGTGATCCAGCCAGGGCCTCCGAAATGGTCGTAGCAGTACACGGGGACGCCGGCGACGATCGAGTACTGCACCGTCTTGCCGATGGAGATCATCGCGTCGGTGCCGGCCAGGGTATCGGGCGTCACCCGACGCGGCGTGGCGCCCAGCTCGGATTGGGAGCCGATGACGACCAGGTCGAACCGTTCCCGGATCCCCTCAAACGCGGCGACGAGTTCGGGCGGGATGTGATTGGAGACCACCGTGATTCGACGCTCGTTGTTCGGGGTCGGTGAAACGTCGCCGAATCGGGCTGGTGCAGCGTTCCCCATGACTTGGAGACGATCTGGGTCCACATCCTCGTAGACCCCCGTCGCTCGATGGATTTCAAGCGATCGCGGTGACTCGAACAGAACGGCGGTGGCCAATGCCGATTCCAAGACCGCAGCCATCGTGAACTCAGCCGGGAGAATCGATGACATGTGGTGGAACACGAACAGGATCTCGTCGGCGTGTTCCAGTACGACCACTGGAATAATGGAGTGCTGAATCCAAGCGAGGTCAGGAAGCCGCTCCTGAAGGTTCGCAGCGAGGGCGTCCTCCCACAACTCAAACACCGTGACACCCTCAATCCGGTCGAACTCCTGGCGGATGGGATAGCCGAAGGAGTGGGTCGCGATGACGACCTCCACACCTTGCCCGGCAAGATACTCCGCCAGCTCCAGGGTGACGATCTCGGCGCCCATGTAGCGCAGCAGGTGCGCCTGAGTGATTAGGAACTTCGACCCTTTTAGCTGCATTTCAGATCCTTGGAAGTCGTGGAGTCGGGCCAGACGAGAGTCACTCAGATTTTCCGCGACTTCTCCAGCGATCCCGAGTCCAGGGCAGCCTGGTCGGTGAGATCCGTCAGCGTCGCCGCTCGGTAACTCGTCCACTTCCGCACCTGGTAGCGCGGGTTCATGGCGAGCCAGAAGAGCCGTCGCTTCCAGCTGAAGTCACGATCTCTGAGGATGCGCAGCGTGTCGCCGACGACTCCCCGAGTGGTGAGGCGAAGTTGCGTCCGACCCGTCATGGGCGGAATCGGGAAACCGATCTGTCGTAGGCCGATGGTCTCGTCGAAGATCCGCTTGCCGTACTCGGACAGAGTGAGGTCGTTGGAGTGCTCGACTGCTGCGCGACCGGCATACGCTTTGCGATAGCCGGCCTCGATCAGGTCCTTGCCGAAAAGCTGGTCCTCCGCGTAGCGAACATCGCGGTAGGGGATGGTGTTGAGCAGGAAGTCGCGCCGCGCGGCCGAATTGACGTCCGAGTAGAAACTGATGGCGTTCAGCACGCCCTCACTCTGCACGAACGCGTCCTTGTAGAACACAGAGGTGCCGAAGTCCGGCCCGAAGCCCGCGAATACGCCCTGGATCTCATACTTGAGCAGAGGGAAGCAGCCGGCGCGCGGAAGCTGCTTGCCCATCACGGCGACGATACGCTCGTCGAGCCGGAACGGTTCCAACAGTTCGCGCAGCCACTGACGCGAGGCCGGGATGGCGTCGTGGGTCAGGTAGGCCACGAACTCGCCGGTCGCCAGCTGTGCGGCCAGGTTGCGGGTCTTGCCGTGGCCGAACTCCGAATTCGGGATCTCGTGCAGGCGCACCGAAGGGAATCGGCGCACGATGTCCAGGGTCGAATCCGTCGACCCAGAATCGACCACGAGCACCTCGACGGCACCGTCCAGCTCCTGACCGAGTACTTCGGTCAGGATGCGTTCGAGGTAGTCCTCACCGTTGTAGGTGAGGATCGCGACCGTTGCACGGATCGGGGTCGCGGCGGTTGGATCAGTCATTCGGGTGGTCTCGGATCTCTTCGTAGGTCAGCCTGACGCCCTCGTCAAGCTCGGTCATGTCTGCGGTTCCGAACTCCGCCCGGTAGCGCTCAGTGTCCAGCACGACCCGGTCGACGAACGTGGGCGGGGCCGGTCGTTCCTCGACAGCGAAGTCGATTCCGGTGACCCGGTGCAGGGAGTTGATGATGTCGGTCACCGAGTAGCCGATGCCGCTGCCCAGGTTGTACAGGTCGAATTCGGTGTCCACGCCCACCATCGGCGTCACCATCCGAACCAGGTCCTCCACATAGACGTAGTCGCGCACCATCAACCCGTTACCGAGCCGGATCACCGGCCTGCCCAAGGAGATCTGGCGCAGGGCGATCGGGATCAGACCCTGCTTCTTGTTGGGCTTCTGGCGCGTGCCGTAGGGGTTCGAAATACGCAACGCGGTGGACTCGAGGCCGTGCGTGGCCTTGAAGTAGTGCAGGTAGTGCTCAATCGACAGCTTGCCGATCCCATACGGGGAAATCGGCAGCGCCCGGTCCATCTCGGAATACTCGGCCTTGCCCTGCGGACCGTAGATGGCACCGCCGGTCGAGGCGAAGTAGAACCGCTTGATCCCCGCGGTCGCGGCCGATTCGAGGAGTTCAACGGTCTGGGCGACGTTGGTGCGGATGTCCAGGGTCGGATCGCTCTCCGCGGTCGCCGGGCTCGTGGTCGAGAGGAAGTGGAAGACGTAGTCCTGGCCGTCGACGGCCCCCTCGAGATCCGAGCGGCTGAGGAACTCACCCTGCAGGACCCGAACTCCCGGGGCGGTGAAGGTCGGCTGCTGCGAGCTAAACCGGTCGAAGGCGGTGACGGAGTGCCCGCCGGCGGCGAGAGAATCGACCAGGTGGGAGCCGATGAAGCCGTTGGCGCCGATGACGACTGTCCTAGCCACGCATGGCCCCTTCGAACGCCGCGAGGAATTGCACGCCGGAATCCGACCAGTTGACCTGGGCGACCGACTCCGACATCGCGATCGATCGTGCGACCGCATCGGGGTGGTCGAACACCTCGGCCATCTTGCGCGCGATGGCCAGCGGCGAGGCAGGCACGTACTCGATGAAGGGGTTGTCCGAGACCATCCGGTTGTTCGGCCCGTCGTTGACCACGGGAGTGACACCGCTTGACAACAGTTCCAGCGGAAGCAGGGACATATTGGACAGCGACATCACCAGACCCGCGGCGCAGCGGTTATACACGGCGTTGAGTTCGGAGATGTCGAGGCTCGAGAGGTTCGTGTATTCGAATGGGATGTTCCAGTTCGAGACGTCCCAACCGGCCAGGTTGATGCGCACCTCGGGCTTGAGCCGGGCGAACTCCGTCAGGGCGAGCAGCCCGAATTCGAAGGCGCGGCGTGGTGTGACCGGGCGGGCATAGAAGAAGACCTCAGTGCGCCGTCCCACATTCGTGACGCTGTAGTGGGTCTTGTCCACCGCGAAATCGAAGTGGTCCGTGGTCATGCCATATTCGGTGGCGAGCTTGTGGGCCAGCCACCCGCCGGCGGTGATGCCGTGAAAGCCGAATTTGTAAGTGTTGCCAGCTAGCAGGGATTCGGTGCCAAGCGGGTAGAAGCTGGCCTCGTAGTCCTGCACGAAATAGAACCGGCGAGCATCGGACTTGTCAAGGTAGGTTGGGTAGGCGGTCTCCCACCCGGTGGCGACGAGGGCTTGGGTACTCGCGTCGACGCCCTGCTCGCGGTCGTACATCGTGATGCGGGCCGCTACTTCCGGGTATGCCCCGGCAGACTTCAACATCGCGCGGATGTCGGGGATGCTCACGGCGGCGGCACTCGTCGTGTAGAGATAGATCGAACAGCGGTGCCCGGCTTTCTCGGCGATGTCGATGAACCGGAACAGGTTTTGGTGCCCCCCGCTCTCGAGCCCGGGAGGCGACATGATCCAGGCGATGTCCACAGGGCCCTCCTCGACTACGGTCGGCGAGACGCGCCAATGCGGGGACTGGGTCCAGTCCAGCTCCGCCGCATCCTCGTTCGCGACGAGCATGACGGTCTCATGGCGCGCGATCTTCGTGCTGGCCTTGGTCAGGCTGCGCACGATGAAGACGCGCGGGCCCTCCGCGCGCAGAACACGCACGGGTCGAAGGGCGATGTGCAGCGCCTTGCCAACATAAACTCGGAGACCCTGTTCGCGGATAATACGAAGGCTCCTGCGGAACACGGTCAAGAGATCCCCTTGTGGGTCGGCATCGGATCGGTGTCAGTAGATGTAGGCATATCAGAATCAGTCTATCAACCGGCTCGGGGCAGGTGATCCCGGCCCAGTCCCGCGACGGCCCGGGGCAACACGGGCACTGAGTATGCTTGACCCTGATGTCTAGCCCTCTCCTCGAGTCCACGGTAGTGGTCACAGTCACCTACAATTCGAGCTCCCACCTGCCGAAATTCCTCGACTCGGTGCGGACCAGCGAGGACCTTCAGCTCACCGTGATCGTGGCCGACAACCACTCATCAGACCTCGAGGCTACAACGCACATCGTCCGGCTACAGGGCGCGCGCCTGCTGGCCCTGGGCGAGAACCGGGGCTATGGCGGTGCCATCAATGCGGCAATCTTGTCCCTGCCACCCCACGTCACGTCGATCCTGATCTCGAATCCGGATGTCGAACTCAGCCATGGCGCGACCAGTGCACTGCTCGCTGAGCTGGCGGCTGATCCTCTCGTAGGCTCGGTCGGACCGAGAGTCCTCAACTCCGACGGCACCACGTACCCGTCCGGGCGAGAGCTTCCCTCGCTCCGAACCGGCGTGGGTCATGCGCTCTTCGCCCGCATTTGGCCCGCCAACCCGTGGAGCCGCTCCTACCGGGCCGAGCGACAGGGTTCCGACGTGCGGCGAGCCGTCGGCTGGCTGTCCGGTTCCTGCCTCCTCGTCCGTCGCACCGCGTTCGAGGAGCTGAACGGATTCGACGAGGGTTTCTTCATGTACTTCGAAGACGTCGATCTGGGCTACCGGCTGGGAAAGGCGGGGTGGAAGAACATCTACACGCCCGAAGCGTCGGTCGTGCACACCGGTGCGCACTCGACCAGCACCGAGTCCGGCAAGATGGTGCGCGCCCACCATGACAGCGCGTACCGCTACCTCGAGAAGAAGTACTCGGCTCCCTACCTGGCTCCCGTGCGCTGGGCGCTCAGGCTCAGCCTGGCGGTGCGGGCCCGCGTCTTGGCCCGCACCGGCCGGCTCGGCTGATCAGTCGTTCGTGGCGATGAGCCCGGTCAGATAACGCCCGTATCCGCTCTTCTGGAGCGGCTCCGCCAGCGTCTCGAGTTCGGAATTCGAGATCCAGCCGGCTCGCCAGGCGATCTCCTCGATGCAGCCGACCTTGAATCCCTGGCGGTCTTCGATCACGCGCACGTACTCGGACGCCTGCATCATCGACTCGAACGTGCCGGTGTCCAGCCACGCCGTGCCCCGGTCGAGAACCTGAACGTGCAGGTTGCCCTGGGCGAGGTAGCGCTCGTTGACGGTGCTGATCTCGAGTTCGCCGCGCGCGCTGGGCTCGATGGTCTTTGCGATCTCGACAACCGAATTGTCATAGAAGTAGAGGCCGGGAACCGCGTAGTTGCTCTTCGGCTTCGTCGGCTTCTCCTCGATCGACAGCGCGGTCATGCTGTCGTCGAATTCCACCACGCCGTAGGCGGTGGGATTGCTCACGTGGTAGGCGAAGATCCGGGCGCCCACCAGATGGGCGTTGCCGCGCAGGGCCGAACCCAGCCCGGCGCCATGGAAGATGTTGTCGCCGAGCACGAGAGCGACACTCTGGTCCCCGATGAATTCCTCGCCGATGATGAACGCCTGAGCGAGCCCGTCCGGCGACGGCTGCGAGGCGTACTCGATCCTCAGGCCGAGATGAGACCCGTCGCCGAGCAGCGCCCGGAACTGGTCGTTGTACTCGGGCGTGGTGATGATCAGGATCTCGTTGATGTCCGCCATCATCAGCGTCGACAGGGGGTAGTAGATCATCGGCTTGTCGTAAATGGGCATCAGCTGCTTGGAGATGGCCTTGGTAATGGGCCACAGCCGGGTGCCGGAACCGCCGGCGAGGATGATTCCGCGCATTGTTACTTTCCTTCGTTCAGGGAGGTGTAAAAAGCCCGGGCGTCAGCCCAGGTGGGCAGCAGGCCGCTGGCGGCGGCTTCGGTCAGGCTCGGGGCATCCGTGTCCTTCGGAGACAGGAGCAGTTCGCCGGCTTCGGGCGGGAAGACCAGGCCGATGTCGGAGTCGAGCGGGTTGATGCCGTGTTCGCGTCCCGGATTGAAGGGCGCGGTCACGAGGTAGCTGACCGTGGCATCGTCGGTGAGTGCCACGAAGCAGTGGCCGAGGCCCTCGGCGATGTAGATCGCTCGACGGTCGGTGTCGTCGAGCAGAACACTGTCCCACTGGCCGAACGTCGGGGACCCCACGCGGATGTCGATGACGAAGTCGAGCACCGCGCCGTGCGTCGCCGTGACATACTTCGCCTGGCTCGGCGGGATGTCGGCGAAATGGATGCCGCGCACGGAACCGCGCTTGGACACCGACGTGTTGGCTTGGGCGATGTCGAGGCGGTGCCCGATCGTCTCCTCGAGACGGTCGAAGCGGTACCACTCGAGGAAAACTCCCCGGTTGTCTCCGAACTGCTTCGGAGTGATTTCATAGGAATCGGGGATGGAGAGTTCGCGAATCTTCACCGAGTAAGCCTACCAAGCGCGTTCCGGTAGAATCGCGGGGGCACTTTCATCAAACGGAACGGTTACCTCCATATGAAGATCCTCGTCACCGGCGGAGCCGGTTTCATCGGCTCGAACTTTGTTCGGCGCACCCTCGAAGACGCCTACCCGGGCCTCGAAGGAGCCGAGGTCGTCGTGCTCGACGCCCTCACCTACTCGGGCAACCTCGAGAACCTGGCCCCCGTCGCCGGGTCGCCGCGTTACTCGTTCGTGCACGGCGACATCCGTGACGCCGCACTGCTCGACGAGCTCTTCCCTTCTCTCGACGCCGTGGTGCACTTCGCCGCCGAGTCCCACGTGGACCGCTCGGTGCGCGACGCGTCGATCTTCGTCGAGACGAATGTGCTCGGCACGCAGCAGCTGCTCGACGCGGCGCTTCGCCACGACCTGGCCCGGTTCGTGCACGTCTCCACCGACGAGGTCTACGGCTCCATCGCCGAGGGATCGTGGAACGAGGAGCGCGCGCTGGAGCCGAACTCCCCCTACTCCGCGTCGAAGGCCGGCAGCGACCTGCTCGCGCGCAGCTACCACCGCACGCACGGTCTGAATATCTCGATCACGCGCTGCTCGAACAACTACGGGCCGTACCACTTCCCGGAGAAGCTCATCCCGCTGTTCGTCACCAACCTGATCGACGGCTTGCACGTTCCCCTCTATGGCGAGGGAAACAACATCCGTGACTGGCTGCACGTGGACGACCACACCCGCGCCATCGCGATGGTGCTCGTCGGCGGCCGCGCCGGTGAGATCTACAACATCGGCGGCGGCACCGAGCTGACCAACAAGGAGCTCACGCAGATGCTGCTCGACTCCACCGGCAAGGACTGGTCCTACGTCGACCGCGTCGCCGACCGCCTCGGCCACGACCTGCGCTACTCCGTGGATATCTCGAAGATCCAGGCCGAACTCGGCTACGCGCCCCTCGTTCCGTTCGAACAGGGACTCGCGGACGTCGTGCAGTGGTATCGCGACAACCGCACCTGGTGGGAGCCGCTCAAGGCCCGTGCGGCATTGAGCTGATGACCCGCTATCTGATCACCGGCGCGGCCGGGATGCTCGGACGCGACCTGCAGGCCGCGCTCGCCGGCCGCGACGTCACAGCGTTCGACCGCACCGAGCTGGACATCACCGACCGGGCCGCGGTTCTGGCTCAGGTCGTCGGCTACGACGTCATCATCAACGCCGCCGCATACACGCAGGTGGACGACGCCGAGACGAATGAGGATGCCGCGTACGCGATCAACGCGACCGGCCCCCACAACCTGGCGCTGGCCGCATCCGCCACCGGGGCGAAGCTCGTGCAGATCTCCACCGACTACGTGTTCGACGGCAGCGCCACCGCACCCTACGCGGAGGACACCGAGATCGACCCGATCTCCGCCTACGGCCGCACCAAGGCCGCCGGCGAGGCGTTCGTAATGCAGGAACACCCGGCGGGCAGCTACATCGTGCGCACGGCCTGGCTCTACGGCCAACACGGCCCGAACTTCCCCAAGACCATGCTGAAGCTGGCTGCAGCCCGCGACACCCTCAGCGTCGTCGACGACCAGGTCGGTCAGCCAACCTGGACCGCCGACCTGGCCGCGCAGATCGTCACCCTGCTCGATTCCGACGCGCCCGCCGGCATCTACCACGGGACCAGCTCCGGCGTGACGAGCTGGTTCGGCTTCGCCCAGGCCGTCTTCGCCACGGCCGGCCTTGACCCTGAACGGGTCACTCCGACCGACAGTTCGCAGTTCGTGCGCCCGGCCCCCCGGCCCTCGTATTCGGTGCTCGGCCACGATGCCTGGGCTACCGCCGGGCTGTCCCCCATTCGCGACTGGCGCGAGGCTCTGGCCGCGGCGGCCGAGCAGGGGATCTTCGCGGACCAATGACCACACTGAGAGTCGTCCTGGACCAGATGATTGCACCGGTCCCGGGTGGCATCGGGCGTTACACCGAAGAGCTGACCCGGGCCCTGATCGCGGCGGCGCCGGCCGGTTGCGACGTCGAAGGAATCGTGTCGTCGTCGTCGGCCGAGCACTACGCCAGGGTCGAAACGTCCCTGCCGGGTCTGGGCAGTCTGCACAAGACCACGTTGCCGCGGCGCGAGCTCACGGCGGCCTGGCAACTGGGCATCGCCAACAGTTCCGGGTCGGGCATGATCCATGCCCCCTCCCTGCTGGCGCCCCTGCGCAAGCACAGCATCGTCAACGACGGCACCCAGGTGACCGTCACCATTCACGACGTGCTGGCCTGGACGCATCCGGAGGCGCTCACTCCGGCGACCGTCGCCTGGACGAAGGTCATGGTCAAACGCGCCCGCAAACACGCGGATGCGATCGTGGTCCCCAGCCACGCCGTGGCCCACCAGCTCGCAAACATCGTCGACCTCGGCGACCGCGTGCGGGTGATCGGCGGCGGAATCGGAAGCGGCCTCCGCCTTCCGTCGAACTCCTCCGCGACGGAGATCATCGCGGAACGCCTGGCGTTGCCGAACGAGTACATCGTCACCGTCGGCACGCTCGAGCCGCGGAAGGCCATCACGGCGCTGATCACCGCCCTGGGCCTGCCGGGAGCGCCGGATCTCCCGCTGATCGTTCTGGGACCGGCCGCCTGGGGTGAGCTCGACGTGGCATCCGTCGCCGACGAGGCCGGCCTCCCGTGGGGCCGGGTGCGCGCCCTGAACGGGCTGACCGACGAAGAGTTGGCCGTGGTCATCTCCCGGGCGGCAGTGTTCGTCTACCCCAGCCGGGAAGAAGGCTTCGCCGGGCCGATGATCCAGGCGTTTTACCTGGGCACCCCGGTCGTGCATTCGGACGCCCCGGCCCTGGTCGAGGCCGCCGGCGACGCGGGGCTGGTCGTCGAGCGTGAGGATGCATCCGGGTACCCCGAGCGACTGGCTGCGGCCGTCACCCAGGTGCTGAGCGACACCACTCTCGCAAACCGGCTGCGCATCTTCGGTAGCGATCGAGCCCAGGCCTTCACCTGGCGCGATTCCGCCGAGCGCATCTGGCTGCTGCACGCGGACCTGTAACAGCACCACCGAGTCCGGGGCCGTTCGACCGAACCCGAACCTAACCGACCCTACGGAGCCGGTTCCGCCGTGGGCGGCGGAACCAGGGCGGCTTCGATCAGGCTGCGGATGACGTCGTAATCGGGATCCTCCGGGTCGACGTCGTTTTCCGGCACCAACTCGACGGACTGGATTGGCAGCGCCTTCGTCTTCGACGCCAGGTGCGTGAAATAGCCGAGCATGCCCTGAGGGATGTCGGTCTTCACGACCTGGCTGCCGGCCGATGCAACCGCCTGGAACTTCGTCAGCACGTTGGCGGGGCTCGCCTGCTGCAGGATCGCCTCCTGCACCTGCCGCTGCCGCACCATCCGGTCGTAGTCGCTCGTGTCATGGCGTGAGCGTGCGTACCAGAGGGCGTGGTACCCGTCCATGTGCTGCCTGCCGGGCTCGAACCAGAAGGCAACCTCGGTGAAGGTCTCGTCGGTATGCACGGGGACACGGTGGTCGACGTTGATGTCGACTCCGCCGAGCGCGTCGACGAGGTCGGAGAATCCCTGCATGTCGATCAATGCGTAGTACTGGATCGTCAGCCCGGTCACGCCCTGGGCCGCGTCGCGCATACCTTCGATGCCCGGTTCGCTGCCGCTGCCGACAGCATCCGGGTACATCTCCGGGCTCTTCACCTCCACCTCGGTGTAGATCGAGTTCAGCATGCACGCGGAGACCTCACAACCGTCGATCGACCCATACCCTTCCGGGTACAGGTCGGCGAGTGGCCCCGCAGAGAACGGCACGTCCTCCAGGTTGCGCGGCAAGCCGATCATGCTGGCCTGGCCGGTCTCCGCATCGATGCTGACCACGGAGATGCTGTCGGGGCGTAGACCCTCACGGTCGGGGCCGGCGTCGCCGCCGAGCAGCAGGATGTTGTAGCGGCCGTCGGAGGGCGGCTCCGTCGGGCCTGCCACGAAGACCGAGGAGAGGAACCCGCTGGCCGTCGTGGCCACGTACGCGCCGTACCCGGCCGTGCCGACCACGCCCACCATCAGCACCGTCGCGAGCCCGGCGATGATCGGGCGGGCCTTGGGGGTGGCGCGCACGAGGCGCACGAGGCGCAGCGTGTCCAAGGACAGGATCAGCCAGACCACACCGGAGAAGGCCAGCAGCAGGGCGGCCGCCCACAGGCCGATCGAGTTGGTGAACACGGTCAGAGCGACGGCAGGCCAGAGAGTGTAGACGACCCCCACGACCACCGCGAGAGCGAGCAGCGTGAGCGTCATGCCGAGGCCGAACCGGCCGAGCCGACGGTTGCCGGCCAGCACCTGCGCGGAGCCGGGCAGCACGAAGTTGAGCACGACGAGCCACCAGGCCCGTTTGGTCATGATCGGGGCGGACCCGAGATCCGGATGCCGGATCGGCGTGCGTGCACTGATCATAGTTTTGCTTGGAGGTCCAGGTTCTTCTGCTCGACTTGTGCGGCGAGCATCTCCCGATAGGCGAGCAGCTTGACCCGCAGGGAGTCGTCGGCGATGGCGAGGACCTTGACGGCGATCAGGCCGGCGTTGCGTGCTCCGCCGATGGAGACGGTGGCCACGGGCACCCCGGCCGGCATCTGCACGATCGACAGGAGCGAGTCCAGGCCGTCGAGCCGACCCAGCGGAACGGGCACGCCCACCACCGGCAGGGTGGTCACGGCCGCGAGCATGCCGGGCAGGTGGGCGGCGCCGCCGGCGCCGGCGATGATCACCCGGATGCCGCGCGCATGGGCGCTCTGGCCGTAGGCGATCATCTTCTCCGGGGTGCGGTGCGCGGAAACGACCTGCACCTCGAAGGGAACGTCGAAGTCGCGCAGGAGTTGCGCCGCGTCGCTCATCACCGGCCAGTCGGAATCGGAGCCCATCACGACGCCGACCAGCGGCACCAGGGCGGTCTCGTGCGGGGCGGTCTCGAGCTCAGGGGTGTCTGTCACGCAGTCGATCCTATTTGGTCAGTCCTGAAAAACTGCCGCTGCGGCCCGCGCCTGGTACGCGACGAGGTCCAAATCGTCCCCACCGACGGTCACGTGGCCGACTTTGCGCCCCGGCCGGGGGTCCTTGCCGTAGGTGTGCACCTTGGCGGCCGGGTAGGCCTCGAACGCGGTCGGGTAGCGCGCGGACAGGGGCTCCGACGCCGGCCCGCCGAGGATGTTGACCATGACCGTCCACGGGTCCCTGACGTCGGTCGCCCCGAGGGGAAGGTCGAGCACGGCGCGCAGGTGCTGCTCGAACTGGCTCGTCGTCGACCCCTCGATCGACCAGTGGCCGCTGTTGTGTGGGCGCATCGCCAACTCGTTGACCAGGATGCGCTCATCCGTCGTCTCGAACAGTTCGACGGCCAGCATGCCGGTGGCGCCGATGCCCTCGGCGATGCGCACGGCGATGTCGGCGGCGGCCCGGGCCAGCCTGCCCTCGGACTGGGGTGCGGGCGCGATGACCTCGGCGCAGACGCCGCCCTGCTGCACGGTCTCCACCACGGGCCAGAGCGCGATCTGGCCGGACGGGCGTCGCGCGACCAACTGGGCGAGCTCGCGACGGAACTCGACCAGCTCCTCCACCAGGAGGGCGCCGTCGTTGCCGTCTTCGGCGAGCGCGGCGAACCAGTCGTCGGCCTCGTGCTCGTGGGTGACCAGCCGAACGCCCTTGCCGTCGTAGCCGCCGCGGGCCGTCTTGACTACCCCGCGACTGTTGTGCGCGGCCAGGAACGCGCCCAACTCGGCGGCGTTCTCGACCCGCGCCCAGTCGGGCACGGGCAGACCCAGCTCGCTCAGGCGCTGACGCATCAACAGCTTGTCCTGGGCGAAGAGCAGCGCGTCGGGGCCCGGGTGCACGGCCACGCCCCTGGCCACGAGCTCGCGCAGGATCCCCTGCGGCACGTGCTCGTGGTCGAACGTGACGACGTCGACGGTGTCGGCGAAGGCCAGCACCACGTCTCGGTCGCGGTAGTCGCCCACCTGCACCGCGGCCAGGTCGGCCGACATGCCCTCGTTCTCGGCCAGCACCCGGATCCGGATGCCCAGGTTGACGGCCGCCGGAATCATCATCCTGGCCAACTGGCCGCCGCCGATAACGCCCACAGTCGTGTTCATCGCTCCACCAATTCCTTGGTACCGGTCATTCTCCGGTACGGGTTCTCTCAGGCTGCAGGCTGGACCTCGCCGTAGACTCGGGTTCTCGACTTCTATCTTTGCCCATCATTCGGAGGGATGCATGCCGAGTACACAGCGCCGATCAGCACGGCTTCTGGCCTTCGCCCACCAACTCGGCAAGTTCGGGGCTGTCGGCCTCGTCGGTTTCGTCGTGGACTTCACGGTCTTCAACCTGCTGCGCACCACGGTCTTCGACCCCGCCGTGGTGGAGTCCGGACCGATCTATGCCAAGGTCGTGTCGACCACGCTGGCCATCATTGTGAACTGGATCGGCAACCGCTTCTGGACCTTCGGGGCCAACCGCCAGTCGCGCACGCTGCGCGAGGCGGCCGAGTTCTTCGCGGTCAGTCTCGTCGGCATGGCCATCGGCCTCGCCTGCCTCTGGGTCAGCCGCTACGGGCTCGGCTACACCAGCCTGCTCGCCGACAACATCTCGTCGAACGTGATCGGGCTGGGGCTGGGCTCGGCCTTCCGTTTCGTGCTCTACCGGCACTGGGTGTTCTCCCCGCGGCGCGCGGCGACGGCCGACTCGGAGCGGGCGCTGGCTGCCTAGCGGGAGCCCCAGTGCGCGGTCTCGTCGGCGAGTGCTGACTGTTCCAGGCGGCGCAAGCCCATCAAGGTACGCGAGGACTCCATCAGGTCGTGCAACACCTGTTGCACCAGGGCGGCGTTGGGCACGTCTTTCAAGACGAGCGGATGCTCCAGCCCGGCGCTGATCAGAACGTCACCCGAGTGGGCCAGAGACTGCAGCCAGTTCTGGCGCAGGGTCACATCGTAGCCGCGGCTGTGCAGCAATTCCTGGCGGGTGCGCACGAAGAATCCGTGCCGGAAGATGATGCGCCGGGTGGTGATCGTGTAGCGGTTGTTCAGCCATGACATCAGCGGCAGCAGCCAGAGCAGCAGCACGAGGGCGGCTGCGGCAGCCAGCAGCGCGATATTCTGCCACGGCTCCGGCAGGGAACCGTAGAAGTACCCGGTGGCCGCGGAAATGGCCAGCAGCGCCAGGGTGGGCCAGAACAGGATTCGGGCGTGCGGCCGGAGCCCGGCCACGACCGACTCGGCCGGGGGAAGCACCTCGGCCGCCCCGAAGCCCGCTGTCTTTGTCATAATCCATTAATACCGCAGGTGGGTGACATCCCCGGCGGCGACAGCCTGCAATTCGCCGCTCGCCTGGTCTTCGACGATGAGCCGGCCGCTCCGGTCGAGCGCAATCGCGGTGCCGACCAGGTCGGTGCCACCGGGCAGTTCCACCCGCACGACCCCGCCGAGTGTGCCGCACGCTTCGGTCACCGCGCGCAAAAGCCCACTTTGGACCGGGTCGCCTTCCGCGTCGAGGAAGGCCCGGGTGAGCTGCCGCAGTTCGGTGAGGTAGCGGGCGAGCACGGCATCCGGATCGGGGGCCGAACCGGTCACCAGCAGCAGCGACGTCGAGGTGAGCGTGGGCAGGTCGTGCTCGTCGAGGGACACGTTCAGGCCGGCGCCGATAACCAGCCCCTGCGCGCCGGGCAGCAGCTCCGAGAGGATGCCCGACACCTTGTAACCGTCGATCAGCACGTCGTTGGGCCATTTCAGGGTGACCTTGTGCCGGGGCGCCTCCTCGCCGGGTTCGTCCACCCGGGCTGCCAGGCTCGCCTCGACGACCGCGCGCACGGCCCGGGTCATCGCGGCTCCGGCGAGCAGGGGGAACCAGCCGAAGTGGTCGATCGGGAGCGGGGCGGCCGAGGCTCTCGGGCGGAGCAGCACCGAGATGGCGAGCGACTTTCCGGTGGGGGCGAGCCAGGTCCGACCCAGTCGGCCGCGACCGCGGGTCTGGTTGTCGGTGACGACCGTCGACAGGTCGGGCCAGGCTGCGGCATCCTCGCCCGCAGTGTGGGCGACGAGCACGTCGTTCGTCGACCCGGTCTCGGGCAGGTACTCGAAACGCGGCACGACCTCGCGGCTGAGCGGAAACTCCATCTGATTTTCTCTCCCTGTGGCTAACTCCTGTAATTCTGGCGAATACGAGCGCAAATGGCACAATTCCGGCCCGAATCCGCCAATCCTCAGGAGTTGGCCACAGGAAGGCAGACGCACCCGACCAGCAAACCGGCCGGTTTTTGTAGACAATCGTCAACGATCGGGAGCAGGGGCTGGCCGGTAGAGTGAACCGCGTGACTGAGAACTCGCCCCTTGCGGGCCCCGACCTGTACACGACGGCTGGAAAGCTCGCCGACCTCAAGCTGCGCTATCACGAAGCCGTGACCGCCAGCGGCGAGGCCGCGATCGAGAAACAGCACGCCAAAGGCAAGATGACCGCGCGGGAACGCATCGACCTGCTGCTCGACCAGGGCTCCTTCGTCGAGATCGACGAGTTCGTGCGGCACCGCACGCACGCATTCGGCATGGAGAAGAAGCGGCCCTACGGCGACGCGGTCGTCACGGGCACCGGCACCATCCACGGCCGCCAGGTCTGCGTCTACTCGCAGGACTTCACCATCTTCGGCGGCTCGCTCGGCGAGGTTGCCGGCGAGAAGATCATCAAGGTGATGGACCTTGCCCTCAAGACCGGGGTGCCCATCATCGGCATCCTCGACTCCGGCGGAGCGCGCATCCAGGAGGGCGTCGTCGCCCTCGGCAAGTACGGCGAGATCTTCCGCCGGAACACGGCCGCGTCAGGCGTCATCCCGCAGATCTCGATCATCTGCGGCCCCGCCGCCGGCGGCGCCGTCTACTCCCCTGCCCTGACCGACTTCGTGATCATGGTCGACAAGACCAGCCAGATGTTCGTCACCGGCCCCGACGTGATCAAGACCGTCACGGGCGAAGACGTCGGCATGGAAGAGCTCGGCGGCGCGCTCACGCACAACACGATCTCCGGTGTGGCGCACTACCTGGCCAGCGACGAGCCCGACGCCCTCGACTACGCCCGCACCCTGCTCAGCTTCCTGCCGGACAACAACCTGGCCGACCTGCCCGTCTTCGACAGCGACATCGAGCTCGAGACGACGGATGGCGACCGGGGCTTGAACACGATCATCCCCGATTCCGCGCACCAGCCTTACGACGTGAAGACCGTGATCGAGCACATCGTCGACCACGGCGACTTCCTCGAGACGCAGCCGTTGTTCGCCCCGAACATCGTCGTCGGCTTCGCCCGCGTCGAGGGACGCTCGATCGGCATCGTCGCCAACCAGCCCAACGCCATGGCCGGCACGCTGAACATTCCGGCCGGCGAGAAGGCCGCCCGGTTCGTGCGTTTCTGCGACGCGTTCTCGATTCCGATCCTCACCCTGGTCGACGTGCCTGGCTTCCTTCCCGGCACCGACCAGGAGTGGACCGGAATCATCCGCCGCGGCGCCAAGCTGCTTTACGCCTACGCGGAGGCGACAGTGCCTCTGGTCACCGTCATCCTGCGCAAGGCCTACGGCGGCGCGTACATCGTGATGGGCTCCAAGCAGCTCGGCGCGGACATCAACCTGGCCTGGCCGACCGCGGAGATCGCCGTGATGGGCGGCCAAGGCGCCGTGAACATCCTGTACCGTGCCGAGATCAAGAAGGCCGAAGCAGCCGAGGAGGATGTTGCCGCCGTGCGCACCCGGCTGGCCAACGAGTACACCTACAACGTGGCGAGTCCGTTCCTGGCGGCCGAGCGCGGCGAACTGGACGGCATCATCGAGCCGGCCACGACCCGCGTCGCGGTGACCAAAGCCCTGCGCGCCCTGCGCACCAAGCGAGCGAGTCTGCCGCCCAAGAAGCACGGGAACATTCCGCTGTAGGCGGGTGCTATGACCGATTCATCGAATGTTACGAGCGCCCCGAGCGCCCCGAGCTCAGCCGAGGAGACCGAGTCTGCGCCGCCCGAGGTTCCCCCGGTGCCCGGGCTGCGTTTCCTGGCCCGCGGCGTCTCCCCCACCGAGGCGGCCGCCGTGTCGGCCGTGCTGCACGGCCTGGTGCGCGAGGAGGGCGACAACCTGCGCCAGGCGCCGGTGCGCGGCCAGAGCGCGTGGCAGCGCAGCCAGCGCAGTGTCCGGGTGGCTCTGACCCCCGGCGCAGGCCGCTGGCGCGGATTCTCGGCCTGACCCTTCGGTTCCCAACCGTCGGGGCTCCCGGTCCCCCTAAATGCCGACTTTTTTTACCGAACCGGTTCGACCAGTATTGGCAGTGCTCGGTGATGCTCTTAAGAGTTCACGACTAAAGCCCGTCGACTAGGGTAAGCAGTCGGGTTTTGGGGGCGCGTCAGGGTGACATTCGGGTTGTCGCCCTGGCACGAAAGTCGAAAGGGATCAACCACGGTTGGTCCCTTTCGCATTTGCCGGCGTGGCCCGTGCGTAACCCCGTCTCGAACGAATTCGACGGAGATTTTGAGGGAAACGGCCCCAAACACTCCGAAAAAGTGGTTGCAGACGAAAATCTCCGTCGAATTGGTGCGCCGTCGGCGCACGGTGTTCCGCGTGCTGACCAGCTAGCCCGGGCCGGAGGACGTCAGGACCGGGTTGCGCGGGATCTCCAGCCACAGGTGCACCTCAGGCTCCGGTGACTCCTGGCCGAGGGCGATCAGCTTCGCGTCTGCGCTGCTGAGACCCACCACGGTGACCGCGGTCGCGGACCCGTCGCCGGCGGTCCGGGCGATGATCGTGTCCGCCAGGGTGGAGTCGATCGCGGTCGCCAGAGTGTTGAGCACCGATTCCAGCTCCGCGCCGCGGATGTCGTCGATACTGCCCTCGTCGAGCAGGGTGACGATGGCGCCGCGGCGACGCGCGGCCATGATCGCGTCACGCACGGCGTCATTGAGCAGCTTCCGTCCGCGGATCTCGTCCCGCACAGCCGCCTCCAGGTAGCGGGACTCCTGACGCTGCTCGTCGTTCAGCACCCCGCCCTGGTCGATGATCCGGCGCAGCATCGGGGCCGCAAGCCGGATGGTCTGGGCGAGCCGAACCTGGCGCTCGTAGAGGTGCGCGTCCTGGGCGGCCTGCCACTCGGTGGCCTCCTGCTCGGCCAGGGCGTACTGCCGGGCGTCGCGGCCTGCCTTGGCCAGCGCCCGCGCCAGGATGACCGCGACCGCGACCCAGACCACACTGCCGATGACGCCCATGGAGCCCAGGGCAGCCGGGCCAGCCCAGAAAATCGTGTGCACGACCAGCGTCGCGGCGCCGACCCAGGCCAGGCCTGGGCGCCGGCGGGTGGCGGTAATAGTCATCAGGGTGCCCACGGCCGCGACATTCCAGGTGGCGTAGCCGTTGTCGACGGAGCCGTCGAGCTGGCTCCCCACGAGCAGCGGCAGCATCGCACAAACAGCGACGTTGAAGAACGCCAGCCACACCGGCATCCGCATCGGGCTCGTCGGCCAGAGGCTGAGCACGGTCGCCACACCGTAGACGAGCAGCGCCAGGATCGCCGGCACCGGGCTGCGCGGTTGGCCCAGCGAGTAGAAGCCGAGCACGATGTGGTAGGCGGAGAACATTGCGGCCAGGGAGAGCACGAGTCCGCGCGGAACGGTGATCACTCGGAACCTCCTTTCTGGGCCGGCGGCCACTCGATGGTGATCGTCGTTCCGCGGCCCACCCCGGCGCGCACGCGCACGGATCCGCCGGCGCTGGCCACCCGGTCCTGGATCGAGATGCGCAGTCCGAGCCGTTCCGCCGGCACAAGCTCTGGGTCGAAGCCCACGCCGGTGTCGGCGATCGTGATGGTGCAGCCCCCCCGGGCGTTCCCGCTCATCGTGAGGGCGCGGTCGGGCTCGAAGCTCGGCGTGCCGGCATGCTGGGCGCTGTTCACCATGGCTTGCACGCTCGCGGCGAGGATCGCCTCGCTCGCGTGGACCGGGAGGCGCAACCCGTCGATCTCGCACTCGTCGACGGTGAACGGCACCGGCAGCCGGTCGGCGGCGGCCCGGATCTGCGCACTGAGCTCGCTGAAGGCAACCGTGCTGTCGTCACCGGCAGGCACGATGGCGGCGTCGTTGAGCCGGGTGAGGGCATCAGAGGCCATGCCGGAGGCCAGCTCGGCCGCCTTCGGGCTGCCGGCCGCGGCCGCGGCGAGGAACGTGGCCAGCACGCTGTCGTGCACGATCGAGTCGACCTGCACGCGCTCGACCTCCGTCGCGTGCTGCCGCACGGCGTTCCCATACTGGTGCAGCGCGTTGGTCTGCGCGTTGTCGACCGCGAGGGCCGTCTGCCGCAGCATGAAGATGATGATCAGGATGACCTGGCCGAGGATTATCGCGTAGACCGTGTCCAGAGACGACAGAAGAACATCGGCGTCGCCGCCGGACGGTGTCGACCGCACCACGCCGTAGACGATCGGCACGACCACCGTGTAGATGACGGCCCAGAACACCGGGAAGGCCAGAGCGGCGCAGGCCGTTGCGATGGTGCACATGTACCAGAGCCACGGTTTGCCGTCGAGCACGGCCGCGGGGTCACGCATCAGCATGGGCCAGGCTAGCAGCGCCGCCAGATAGAGCATCGCCACGGTTCCGGCGGATGCCCGCACCCCGACCTTGGTCACGGCGGCCACCACGACCGCCGCCAGCGACAGACCGAGCAGCAGCGGCGCGAGCAAACCCATCACCGGCACCCGCACCGGGGCCTGCGCGAGCATGATCGGCATCGCCTGGAGGGCGAAGACCACGCCGACGCCGGCGACGGAACGCGAGGCCACGACTTCGATCCGGGTGCGGCTGATCGGGTTGCGCGGCTGTTTGGGCCCCACGATCGGGTCGGAATCGAGCAGCTCGGCGTCCGAGTGCGCCGCGGTGGAGCCCAGAGGGCCGGAGCCCGCGGGCTTACCCGCGGGCATCTCCGCCATCCGGGTCGAGGCCCGGCAGGATTCCGTCTTCGACGGCGCGCCGGAGCAGGTCCACCTTGGTGGGTGCCGGACGGCCGACCTCCACGTATTTCACCCGGATCCGGTCGAGGTACTCACGGGCGGTCGAGTGCGCGATGCCAAGCTGCATCGCCACCATTTTGAGGGGGAGCCCCGACGCGTAGAGGTGCAGCACGTCACGTTCGCGCCGGCCGAGCTGGGCCTTGGCGAAGTCGCGGTCGGCGTCGATGGCCGTGGCCCACTCGAGGTTGTTGAGAACGTCGCCGCGGGCCACGGATGCGACAGCCGCCATGACCGTGGTGGTGGGGGACGATTTGGGGATGACGCCGGCCGCGCCCGCGGCAAGCGCCTCGCGCACCAGGGCGACCCGATCGGCGATGCTGTGCACGAGGACCGACGCGCCCGTGCTCCGGGCACGGTGCACATTGTCGGTGACGCGGGATCCATCGCCCAGCGACAGATCCAACACGATGACGTCTACGGCGCGGCCGTCGATGCCGTTCACGAGCTCCTGCACGGTGGGCGCGGTGAAGACGACCTCGTAGCCGACGTTCTCACAGGCCGCCTTGATGCCCAGGCGCACCGACTCGTGATCGTCGGCGATGCCCACCCGCACGGGATGGCCGAGTTCGAGGGCGCCGGGAATTCCCGGGGCCGAGGGGAGAGGTGTTGCTGGCTGGTTCACGGTTCCTACATCCTCACGTTGTCGTACAGGTCAACGATAGCTACCGGGACAGGAGCGCGACGGCTTCGACATGGTGGGTATTGGGGAACAGGTCGAAGGCACGCAGCCGGCGCAGGATGTACCCGTGACCGGCGAGGAGGGCGATGTCGCGGGCCAGGGCGACGGGGTCACAGGCCACGTAGACGATCTGGGCCGGTTCCACGGCGCCGAGCAGGTCGATGACCTCCTTGCCGGCGCCGGAGCGTGGCGGGTCGAGGATCACCGTGGCGGCCGACTGGCGAGCCTTCTCGGCGGAGCTCGAATCGCGCACGAGCGCGTTCAGGAACCGGTCGACGCGGGAGGTCTGCACGCTGGCCCCCACCCATTCGGCGAGGTTCTCAGCCGCGAAGTCCGTGGCCTGCGGGTCGCTCTCGACGCTGGTCATGCGCACCGTGCTGCCGAACCGGTCGCCCACGGCGGCGGCGAGCAGGCCGACCCCGCCGTAGAGGTCCAGGTTCGCGGCCCGGGGGTCGAAGGCGTCCGCGTCGATGATGTCCTGCACCGCGCGGTAGAGGGTCTCGGCGGCGCTGGTGTGCACCTGCCAGAACCCAGCGGCGTCGAGGCGGAACTCGCGCTCGCCCACAACCTCGCGGATCAGCGTTTTCGGGGTGTGCCGGCGTCGGCCCTTGTCGTCCTGCTCCGCCACCAGGATCTGCACGGTGCCCAGGCTCGGGGCGACGATGTCGACGGATGCGGCGCCGGGAAACATTTTGTCCAGCGGCGCGGCCGCCTCGAGCAGGCGGTCGGCCAGCGGCAGGTCGCCGACCGGGATCACCCGGTGCGAGCGGGCGGCATAAGGGCCGACAGAGCCGTCCTCGTCCACGTGCAGGCGCACGCGCGTGCGCCAGCCGGTGCCGTCGGCGGCGTCGCCGGGCGAGGCGTTGGGGCCGACCGGGACCGGCTCGACCATGACCTCGGACTCGATACCGGCCATCCGTTTCAAGGCGTCAGCCAAAACCTGGCGCTTCAGCTCGCGCTGGAAACCGAGCTCGATGTGGCCGAACTCGGCGCCGCCGGCGCGGTCTACGGGGTCGCGGTCGAGGGCGGCGGCGGCCCAAATGTGCGGCTGACGCTCCGGTGCCGGGGTGAGCACTTCGACGGTCTCCGCCCGCCAGAAGCTTTTGTGGCTGGCCGAGGTCAGCCGGGCGCGCACGCGCTCCCCCGGCAGTGTGTCACTCACGAAGACCACGCGGCCCTCGTGCCGGGCGATGAAGATGCCGCCGTGGGCTACGTTGGTGACGTCAAGTTCGAGTTCCGTGCCCACTTCTGCGGAGTGCCCGTTCGAATCTGCCTGGATGTCATTGCTGGAGCCCATCCTTCGATGATCCCACACCACGTGCACCCCCACCGAAGGAAACCCATGCGCTTGTACCTGGCGTCCACGTCTCCGGCCCGGCTGATGCTGCTGCGCACCGCGGGGATCGAACCTGTCACAGTTGCGCCCGACGTCGACGAGGACGTGGTCGCCGCCGACGCGGCCCGGTCGGGCGGCGGACCGCTGACTCCCCACCGGGTCGTGGAGCTGCTGGCGCGGGCCAAGGCGGAGGCCGTGTCCCGCGTGTTGACCGACAGCGGCGACATCACCGACGGCCTCGTGCTCGGCGGCGACTCGGTCTTCGTGATCGACGACGTCATCTACGGCAAGCCGCACACCGCCGAGAAGGCGCGGGAACGCTGGCACCTGCAGCGCGGCCGAACCGGGCAGCTGTATTCGGGCCATTGGCTGATCGACCACGCGGCCGGCGTGGCCGGGCGCGGTGTCGGCGCCGTCGCCGTCGCGGACGTCACCTTCGCCGACGACATCGAGGATGCGGAGCTGGACGCCTATATCGCCACCGGCGAGCCTCTGCTCGTGGCCGGGGCCTTCACCATCGACAGCCTCGGGGCGCCGTTCATCACCCACATCAGCGGGGATCCGTCCACCGTCGTCGGGCTCTCGCTGCCGACGCTGCGCCGGCTGGTGACCGGTCTCGGGCACGCGTGGCCGAGCCTGTGGAACCGCACCGACAACTGACAGATTGCTGGTTATCGAGGTTGTTTGTAGGCATCCGCACCTTTCTCCGGCCTCTTTTTGTGGGAGAGAACCAAAAACCCGGTCGCTCTGCCCCATAAGCTAGGGCACTGTGCCCCCAATAACGAAGGTCCTCATCGCAAACCGGGGCGAAATCGCCGTCCGGGTGATCCGAGCCGCAAAAGACAGCGGCATTGCCTCGGTTGCCGTCTACGCTGACCAGGATCGCGACTCGATGCATTCGCATCTGGCCGACGAGGCCTACGGTCTCGACGGAACCACGAGCGCCGACACCTACCTCGTCATCGAAAAGCTGCTCTCCGTGGCCCGACGGTCCGGCGCCGATGCCGTGCACCCCGGCTACGGGTTCCTCGCCGAGAACGCCGACTTCGCCCGCGCCGTGATCGGGGCCGGCCTGATTTGGATCGGTCCCTCCCCCGACGCCATCGAGAAGCTCGGCGACAAGGTCTCCGCACGGCACGTCGCCGAGAAGGTGCATGCGCCGATGGCGCCCGGCACCCTCAACCCGGTGGCGGATGCCGCGGAGGTGCTCGATTTCGTCGACCTCCACGGCCTGCCGGTTGCGATCAAGGCGGCCTTCGGCGGCGGCGGTCGCGGCCTCAAGGTCGCCCGCACCCGCGAGGAAGTGCCCGAGCTCTTCGACTCCGCCACCCGCGAGGCCATTGCCGCGTTCGGTCGGGGCGAATGCTTCGTTGAAAAGTACCTGGACAAGCCGCGCCACGTCGAGACCCAGTGCCTCGCCGACGCATCCGGTACGGTCGTCGTCGTCTCCACCCGCGATTGTTCCCTGCAGCGCCGCCACCAGAAGCTGGTCGAGGAGGCCCCCGCGCCGTTCCTGACCGACGCGCAGCGTAACGAGATGTATCGCGCGTCCAAGGCGATCCTCGCCGAGGTCGGCTACGTGGGCGCCGGCACCTGCGAGTTCCTAATCGGCCAGGACGGCACCGTCTCGTTCCTGGAGGTCAACACCCGGCTGCAGGTCGAGCATCCCGTGTCCGAGGAAGTGACCGGAATCGATTTGGTGCGCGAGCAGTTCCGCCTGGCCGAGGGCGGTCGCCTCGACTACCCCGACCCGGAGCCGATCGGACACTCCTTCGAGTTCCGCATCAACGGCGAGGATGCCGGCCGCGGCTTCATGCCGGCCCCCGGCCCCGTGCACGTCTTCAAGCCCTCCGGGGGCCCCGGGGTGCGCGTGGACAGCGGCGTCACCGCCGGCGACGTCATCTCGGGTTCGTTCGACTCCCTTCTCGCAAAGCTCATCGTCACCGGCGCCACCCGCGAGGAAGCGCTCGAGCGTTCCCGCCGGGCCCTGGACGAGTTCGAGGTCGCGGGTCTCCCCACCGTGCTGCCGTTCCACCGCCGGATCGTGCGCGACCCCGCGTTCGCCCCTGCCGACGGTGAGCCGTTCACGATCTTCACCCGGTGGATCGAAACCGAGTTCGTCAACGACATCGAGCCGTGGAACGGCTCGCCGGAAGTGCTGACCGGCCCCGCTAAGCGCCACAACGTCGTCGTCGAGGTGGAGGGGCGACGGATCGAGGTCAGTCTGCCGGTCCGCCTGCTGCCCGGCGCCGCCTCCGAGAACACGGCCGGCCCGGCACCCCGTCGGCGCGGCGGCTCCCCCTCCGTCAGCTCGGCCACCGGCGACGCCGTACACGCCCCGATGCAGGCGACCATCGTGAAGCTGGCCGTGGCCGAGGGCGACCTCGTCGTCAAGGGTGATCTGCTGCTGGTGCTGGAGGCCATGAAGATGGAGCAACCACTGACCGCCCACAAGGACGGCATCGTCGGCAACGTGGGGGCGATCATCGGCGCGACCGTGGCCTCTGGCTTCCTGCTGATGGCCGTCATGGACGCCGTTGAAGCCGTGGACGCCGTTGAAGCCGTGGACGCCGTTGAAGCCGTGGACGCCGTGGAAGCCGTGGACGCCTGACCCGCGTCACCGGCTGACACGTCAACGCCCTCGTTCCAAGAACGAGGGCGTTGTCTTTTCTCTCGTTTGTGGTGTCTCTCGAAGGCGTCAGAGCACGATGTGCATGGCGCGGGCGGCATCCGTGATCGAATGCGTCAGCGACGGGTAGACCGGGAACGCTCGTGCGACCTCGTCGACGGTGAGCCGGTGCTCCACGGCCAGGGCGAGCGGGAAGATCAGTTCGCTGGCCTTAGGGGCCACGATCACGCCGCCGATGACGGTGCCGGTGGTGGTGGTGGCGAACAGCTTCACGAAGCCGTCCTTGATGCCCATCATCTTGGCCCGAGGGTTCGAAGCGAGCGGGAGCTTGTAGATGCTGCCGCGAGTGAGGCCGTCCTCGATCTGCTTCTGGGTCCAGCCGACCGTGGCGATCTCCGGCTGCGTGAAGATGTTGGCCGCGACGTTGCGAATCTCGATCGGGTTGACCGCGTCGCCCATGGCGTGGAACACGGCCGTGCGGCCCATCATCGAGGCGACGGATGCCAGCGGCAGCTCGGTCGTGCAGTCCCCGGCCGCGTAGATGTTCGGCATCGACGTGCGCGCGACCCGGTTCACCCGGATGTGACCGGAGTCGGTGAGCTGCACGTCGGCTTCCTCGAGGCCGAGGCCCTTCGTGTTCGGCACGGACCCGACCGCGATCAGGCAGTGGCTACCCTCGACGGTTCGGCCGTCGGCCAGCGTGGCCAGCACTCCACCCACCGTGCGCACGACGGACTCGGCGCGGGACTTGCTGAGCACGACCATGCCGTTGCGCTTGAATACGTTCTCGACCACGTTCGCGGCGTCGGCGTCCTCACCGGGCAGCACGCGGTCGCGGCTGGAAATCAGGGTGACCTTGGCACCGAGGGCGCGGTAGGCGGAGGCGAATTCGGCCCCGGTCACCCCGGAGCCCACGACGATAAGGTGATCGGGTACGGCCCGCAGGTTGTAGAGCTGCGTCCAGGTGAGGATGCGCTCGCCGTCGGGGAGCGCGGTGGGCAGGATGCGCGGGGTTGCCCCGACGGAGACGACGATCGTGTCGGCCTCGATCCGGTCGAAGTCCGTGCCGGAGCCGTCTTCGGCCGTGGACACGATCACGCCTCTGGTACCGTCCAGCCGGCCGTGGCCGTGCACCAGGTTGACCCCGGCGCGCATCAGGGTGGACTTCATGTCTTCGGACTGCTGCCGGGCCAGTGCCAGGAGCCGCTTGTTGACCGCGGCGAGGTTGATGGCCACCTCGGGGCGGGCCGGCTTGCCCTTTTCGCCGCGCACGAACAGCTGTACGCCGAGCTCGGTCGCGTCGTGGATCGAGTTGGTGGCCTCGGCCGTCGCGATGAGGGACTTGGACGGGACGACGTCCGTGATCACGGCCGAACCGCCGACGCCGACACGCTCGATCAGGGTGACCTCGGCGCCCTGCTGAGCGCCGGCCAGGGCGGCCTCGTACCCGCCGGGGCCTCCGCCGAGGATAGCGATGCGCTGCTTGCGTTCGAAGTCGTAGGCCATGCTCATATTCTCCTGCCCCGGCGCGCCCGCCGCCAAACCCCGGGGCTCCGCTCCCCCGTCGACGAACCAATTCGACGGAGATTCTGCCCAAAATTGACGTTCAGGCCCCTTTTTCGCCGTGAAATCCCAAAATCTCCGTCGAATTGAACAAGGGAACGGTCCCGAAATCGGCGGGCAATTAGAGTAGGGGGATGCTGAAGACCGACAATAACTTGCTTGACGCGCCAGAAACCGATCCGTTTGATGTTGCACGGACCGCCGCTTCTGAAATCGCCGAAGTCACGGGCGTAGCCCGCCACGACATCGCCCTGACCCTGGGCAGCGGATGGGGCAAGGCCGCCGATCTCATCGGCGAGACCACGCACACCCTCGACGCGCAGTACATCACCGGTTTCAGTGCACCCGCCCTGGCCGGCCACGCCGGCACTCTGCGCTCGGTGCTGCTGCCCAGCGGCAAGCGCGCCCTCCTCATCGGCGCCCGCACGCACTATTACGAAGGCCACGGCGTGCGCCGGGTCGTGCACAGCGTGCGCACCGCCGCCGCCACCGGCGCGACGACCATGATCCTCACCAACGGTGCCGGCGGCATCCGGGAGACCTGGAAAGCTGGCACCCCCGTGCTGATCAGCGACCATATCAACCTCACCGCCGACTCGCCCCTCGAAGGCGCGACGTTCGTCGACCTGACCGACCTCTACTCGCGCCGCCTGCGCAACCTGGCCCGCACCATCGACCCATCGCTCGACGAGGGCGTGTACTGCCAGTTCCGCGGCCCGCACTACGAGACGCCGGCCGAGGTGCAGATGGCCAAGGTCATCGGCGGCCACATCGTCGGCATGTCGACCGCCCTCGAGGCGATCGCCGCCCGTCAGTCGGGCATGGAGATCCTCGGTCTGTCGCTGATCACCAACCTCGCGGCCGGAATCCAGCAGGACCCGCTCAGCCACTCGGAGGTGCTCGAGGCCGGAAAGCTCGCCGAGCCCGTCATCAGCGCGCTCCTCGCCCGGATCGTGGCCGCACTGTGAGCCTCGACAATACCGACCCGCAGATCACCGGCCGGCATTCCGCCGCCGCCGACGCTGCTCCCGCGTCCGCTGCCGGTGCCGATGCCGATGCCGGCACCGGCGCCACCGAAACAGTCCTGCCCGACACGATGGTCATCAACACCATCGGCGCCGACGACGACACAGGCACCGGCACCAGCACGGATGCCGTGAGCGGCAGCGAGACCGGCACCGACTCCGCTCCGGCCGCGGCTGCCACGCCGACCGTGATCGCCGTGGCCAATGCCTGGCTCAGCCAGGACCCCGATCCCGAGACCCAGGCCGAGCTGCGCCTCCTGCTGCGCGGGGCCGGCGACGGCGACGCCGTCGCACTCGCGGAGCTGCACGCCCGCTTCGACGAGCGCCTCGCCTTCGGCACGGCGGGTCTGCGCGGCGCCATCGCCGCCGGCTCCAACCGGATGAACCGCGTACTCGTCTGCCAGGCAGCCGCCGGCCTCGCCGCGTTCCTGACGAAGAACGCCGCCCCGGGCCGGGTCCCCTCGGTCGTCATCGGCTATGACGGGCGCAAGAACTCGCAGGTCTTCGCCACTGACTCGGCCGCGATCATGGCCGGTGCAGGGGTACGCGCCATCCTGCTCCCCCGTTTGCTACCGACCCCCGTGCTCGCGTTTGCTGTGCGCCACCTCGACGTCGGCGCGGGCATCATGGTCACCGCTTCGCACAACCCGCCCAACGACAACGGCTACAAGGTCTACCTGGGCGGCGCCAACCAAGGCTCCCAGATCGTTTCGCCCGACGACGCCGCGATCGCGGCCGAGATCCTGCGCGTCGCCGCGGAGGAACGGGTTCCCGACCTGCCCCGGGCACCCTACGAGACGGCGCCCGAGTCGATCGTGCAGGCCTACATCGACGCGACGGCAGGTCTTGCCCGCCGGCCCCTCGCGCAGGTCAACACGGTTTACACGGCCCTGCATGGCGTCGGCTGGGACACCACCCGCCGGGTGCTTCAAGCCGCCGGCTTCGACCTTCCCACGCTCGTCGACGCCCAGATCGCCCCGGATGCCGCCTTCCCCACGGTCTCCTTCCCCAACCCCGAAGAACCCGGCGCGATGGACCTCGCCTATGAGACAGCCCGTGAGACCGGCGCCGAGCTGATCATCGCCAACGACCCCGACGCCGACCGCCTTGCGATCGCCATCCCGCAAGAGGGGTCCCCCGACGGGTACCGGCGCCTCAGCGGCAACGAGGTCGGGGCGATCCTCGGCTGGCGAGCCGCGGAACTGGCCGCGAGCGTCACCGGTGACGGCGGCGCCACCGGCACCCTCGCGTGCTCCATCGTCTCCACCCCGGCGCTGGAGGCCGTGGCGAAGGCTTACGGGCTGCGGTTCACCGACACCCTCACCGGCTTCAAGTGGGTGTCGCGCGCGCCCGACCTGATCTTCGGCTTCGAGGAGGCCCTCGGCTACCTCGTGAACCCCGAGACCGTGCGCGACAAAGACGGCATCTCCGCCGCCGTGGCGCTGCTCTCCCTGGTCAGCAATCTGAAGGCGGAGGGCGTCACCCTCGCCCAGCACCTCGACCGTTTCAGTGAACGCTTCGGCCACTTCGCCTCCGGCCAGATCTCGGTGCGCGTCACCGACCTGACCGAGATCGAGCAGGTCATGGCGCGGCTGCGCGAGACACCCCCGGTCTTCGTCGGCAGCATCGCCGTCGACCACATCGACGACCTCTCCGGGGGCTTCAACGGCCTGCCGCCCAGCGACGTGCTGCGCATCCGGCTGGCCGACGGCTCCCGCGTCATGGTGCGCCCGAGCGGCACCGAGCCCAAGCTCAAGGTCTACCTCGACACCAGCAGTTCCGTCGGCACTGTCGCCGAACGCCGGGCCGCCGCCGAGGCAACCCTCGCGGAGCTCGACCGGGGCATGCGCGACCTGATCGCGTAGCCCCGCGAAACGCGGTGCAGCATCCGTTCGCACGGCGCGCGGGTGTTGCGCCGCTGCGCGGGTGGCGCGCCTCGCGCGCAAGGGCGCAGCTGCAGCGCACCGCCGCGAGGGCGTCAGCCCAGGGCGGTCTCCAGCTTGGCGGTGAGCTCGTCCACATCGAAGTAGTTGTCGATCACGACGATATCGGCATTGGTCTTGCCGATGGCGCCGACCAGCTCCGACGAGGTCAGGATGACCTGGGCATCCGCCCCGACCGTGCTCACCCCGGCGATGTCGGTGGCCGTGACGAAGGCTTCGATATCGAGGCGTTTGAGCGCGCGCTCGGCGTTGATTTTGAGGATGGCGGAGGTTCCCACTCCCACCCCGCAGAGTGCGACGATCTTCATGAGGGCTCCTCGGTTGCGGTCGGCACGCCGAGCAGGGCGCGGATGGCGTCGGCATCCGTGGCCGCGGCGAGCGAGGGAATGACGTGCGCGTCGTTGAAGACGTTGGCCAGCTCGGCCACGAGCAGCACGTGCTCGTCGGAGCTGGTGACGGCGAGCCCGAGCACCACGCTGACCGGGTCGTTGTGCGGATGTCCGAACGCGACCGGGTCGGCCAGGGTCACGATGCTGAGACCCTCGGTGTGCACATCGGGTCCGGGTCGGGCGTGCGCGAGCGCCAGCCCGGGGGCGATGACCACGTAGGCACCGAATTCCTCGATGACGGCGATCATGCGCTTCGTGTATTCGGGGGCGGTGGCGCCGGAGCGCTCGAGGGCGCCACCGGCGGCGGCCACCGCGCCGCGCCAATCGTCGACGTGGACGCCGATCGCGATGGCTTCGAGGGGCAGGGGCGGAAGGGGCATGGGAACTTTCACGGGGTAGGGGGTCGGCTTTCGCGAGTCGCTCAGGCGCTTTCGAAACCGGCGACGATGGCGTCCGCCAGCTCTTCGCGTTCGTCGAGCGGAAGGAACGCGGCCTGCGCCGCGTTGAGCTGGAAGACCTCGAGGTCGTCGATGTCGTAGCCGAACGCATCGCTGAGCAGCGCGAGTTCCTGGGTCAGGGTGGTGCTGCTCATCAGGCGGTTGTCGGTGTTGACCGTGACTCGGAAGCCCAGCTGGTAGAGCAGGTCGAAGGGGTGGTCGAGCAGGTCCGCGCCCCACGCGGCGATTGCGCCGGTCTGCAGGTTGGACGACGGGCTGAGCTCGAGGGCGATGTCGCGGTCGCGCACCCACTGCGCCACCGGGCCGAGCGTGACGTAGGTGTTCTCCGCGTCTTCGCGCCCGATCACGATTTCCTCGGCCAGACGCACGCCGTGGCCCAGGCGCAATGCCCGGCCGTCGTAAAGCGCCCCACGGATGCTCTCCAACCCGTCAGCCTCGCCCGCATGCACGGTGACGGGCAGGAAGGCCTTCGCGAGAAAGTCGAACGCGTCCCGGTGGTGGTGGGCCGGGAACCCCAGTTCGGCCCCGGCGATGTCGAAGCCGACAACCCCGTTGGAACGATGCCGCACGGCGAGTTCCGCGATCTCCAGGCTGCGCTCGGCATGCCTCATGGCCGTGATCAGCTGGCCAATCCGAATGCGGGACCCGGCACCCGCGACCAGCGCGATGCCGGCCTCGATGCCCTCCTGCACCGCCTCGACGCTCTGGTCGAGGGTGAGGCCGCGGGCCAGGTGCTGCTCGGGGGCCCAGCGGATCTCCCCGTAGATCACGCCGTCGGCGGCGAGGTCCTCCACGAATTCGCGGGCCACACGCACCAGGGCCTCGCGGGTCTGCATCACGCCGACGGTGACGTCGAAAGTCTTCAGGTAGTCGACCAGGGTGCCGGAGTCGGCCTGGGTGCTGAACCAGGAGCCGAGCGATCGGGCATCCGTCGCCGGCAGCGCCAGCCCGACCGCGCCGGCCAGCTCGATGATGGTCTGCGGGCGCAGGCCGCCGTCGAGGTGGTCGTGCAGGGAGATCTTCGGCAGTGCGTTGATGCTCGTGCCGGCACCGGGCAGCAGGTAGTCCTCAGGGCTCGTGTTCACCCCCCTAATCTACCGGCTGGGTGCTGAGAGTCACACTGCTGGCTGAGCCGGCCCGCACATCCGTTCAGATGCACGGGCCGAGACCGGCGGGCGGTTCAGCGGCCGATGCGCTCGGCGATCAGCGGGCCGCCGTCCTGCACGGGCTCGCCGGGGTCGCCGATGCGATATGCGCCGTCCACGGCCTCCAGGGCCCGCGCGAAGCGCTCGGGTTCGTCGGCACTGAGGGTGAACAGGGGCTGGCCGGCGCGCACGGTATCGCCCGGCTTGGCGTGCAGGTCGATGCCGGCGGCGTGCTGCACCGGATCTTGCTTGCGGGCGCGGCCGGCGCCGAGGCGCCAGGCGCCGATGCCGAACGGCAGCGCCTGCTGCTCGACGAGCACACCGTCGCGCAGGGCGGTGACGACGTGGGTCTCGCGGGCCACGGGCAGCGGGGCGTCGGGATCGCCGCCCTGGGCACGGATCACGTCGCGCCACTTGTCCATGGCGCGTCCGTCCGTGAGAGCGGATTCCACGTCGACGTCGGTGATGCCCACCAGAGCGAGCATCTCCCGGGCCAGGGCCACGGTGAGCTCGACGACATCCGCCGGCCCGCCGCCGGCGAGAACCTCGACCGATTCACGCACCTCGTTGGCGTTTCCGATCGCGAGCCCGAGCGGCACGTTCATATTGGTGAGCAGAGCGGATGTCGCCACGCCGGCGTCCTCGCCGAGGGCGACCATGGTGCGGGCGAGCTCCCGGGACCGTTCGATGTCTTTCAGGAACGCGCCCGACCCGAACTTCACGTCCAGGACGAGGGCGCCGGTGCCCTCCGCGATCTTCTTCGACATGATCGACGACGCGATCAGCGGGATCGCCTCGACGGTGCCGGTGATGTCGCGCAGCGCGTAGAGCTTGCCGTCGGCCGGGGCCAGACCGCCGCCGGCGGCGCAGATCACGCCGCCGAATTCCTGCAGCTGCGCGAACATCTCCTCGTTGGTGAGGTGCGCACGCCAGCCGGGGATGGATTCGAGCTTGTCGAGGGTGCCGCCGGTGTGGCCGAGGCCGCGGCCGGACAGCTGCGGCACGGCCGCACCGAAGACCGCCACGAGTGGCATCAGCGGCAGGGTGATCTTGTCGCCGACGCCGCCGGTGGAGTGCTTGTCGGTGGTCGGCTTGCCGAGTCCGGCGAAGCTCATCCGCTCACCGCTGCTCAGCATCGCCATGGTGAGATCCTTGATCTCCCGGCGATTCATGCCGTTCAGGAAGATCGCCATGGTCATGGCGGCCATCTGCTCGTCGCCGACGTAACCGCGCGTGTACGCGTCGATCAGCCAGTCGATCTGCGGCGTGCTGAGCTCGCCCCGATCACGCTTGGCATGGATCAGGTCCACGGCGTCGAAGGCCTCGATACGGTTCTCGTTGGTGCTCACAGCTACTCTTCCTGATATTCGGCGAGCTGCCTCGGCCCGAAGGCGTCCGGCAGCACTTCATCGATGGTGCGCACACCCGACACCGTCTCCAGCAGCATGCCGGGCGCGGAATGTTCGTACAACAGCTGGCGGCAGCGGCCGCAGGGCATCAGCGTTCGGCCGTTGCCGTCGACGCAGGTGAACGCGACGAGGTGGCCTCCCCCGGTCAGGTGCAGCACGGAGACGAGGGCGCATTCGGCGCAGAGGGTGAGCCCGTAGGAGGCGTTCTCCACGTTGCATCCGCTGATCACACGACCGTCGGTGACCTGCGCCGCGGCGCCGACCGGGAACTTCGAGTACGGCACATAGGCCTGGGCCATCGCCGTCGTCGCGGCCTCCCGCAGCGCCGCCCAGTCGATGTCGCCGGCCGCTGGCGAGGCGCCGTGGCTCACGCCGGTCACGATTTGATGTAGGGCTTGCCGGATGCCGCCGGTCCCCGCGACGTTCCGACGAACCCGGCAACGGCGGCGATGGTGATCAGGTACGGCAGCATGAGCATGAACTCGCTCGGCACCGGCGAACCGATGACACTGAGCACGTTCTGCAAGTTGCTCGCGAACCCGAACAGGAGGGCGGCCAGCGTGGCCCGGATCGGATCCCAACGGCCGAAGATCACGGCGGCCAGCGCGATGAAGCCGGCTCCGGCGGTCATCTCCTTGCCGAAAGCGCCCACCGAACCGAGGGTGAAGTAGGCGCCGCCGAGGCCGACGATCGCGCCGGCGAGCGACACGTTCCAGAACCGGGTGCGGCCGACGTTGATGCCGACGGTGTCGGCCGCCTGGGGGTGCTCGCCCACGCTGCGGAGGCGCAGGCCCCACCGGGTGTGGAAGATGCCGTAGTACACCAAGGCGACGGCCACATACATGATGTAGACGATCAGGGTCTGCCGGAACAAGACCGGTCCGATGATCGGGATCTCGCTGAGCAGCGGGATGTTGATCCGCTCGAATCGAGGCGGCTGGTTGAGCAGGGCCGCGTTGGGCGCCATCACCTGGGAGTAAAGGAAACCGGTGACGCCGATCACGAGAACGTTGAGCACGACACCGACGATGACCTGGTCGACGAAGTACTTGATCGAGAACGAGGCGAGCACCATCGAAACGAGAACGCCGGCGAACATGGCCGCGACGAGGCCGAGGATGGGCTGGTTGGTCAGGGACGCCACCATGGCCGAGGTGAACGCCCCGGCGAGCAGTTGCCCCTCAATGGCGATGTTGACCACGCCGACCCGTTCGGAGATGACACCGCCGAGAGCACCGAAGATCAGCGGTACGGCCAGGCTGAGCGAACCGAACAGCAGCCCGGGCACCGGGATGGACTCGCCGGCGGCGGCCCAGACCAGGAATCCGATCAGGAAGAGCACCGCGTAGACGGAGATAAGCCAGATCGGCACCTGACGCCGGGACTGCACCAGCCACACGCTCACGCCCGTGATCACAAGCAGCAGCACACTGATGACGATGCCGGTCAGCCGGGTGGGCAGCAGGAGATCGGGAAGCTGGATCAGGTCGCTCGAGGTGGAGAGCCGCATGGTGCTGACGCCCTCGCGGCCGAAGGCCACGAAGAGCGCGAAGGCGACGACGGTGAAAATCGCCAGGGCGATGGGCGACTTCCAACTCTTCACGATTTTGAAGTCGGGGCGATCGTCGGCGGTCGACGATACGGGCTGGACGGCCGGGGCAACGGTGCTCACTGTGCAGCCACCTCCTGGGAAACGTTGGGCAGTGCCCGGCGGGGCGCGGAGCCCGGGGCCGGCAGTCGGAAGATGGCCCGCACGAGAGGCGGAGCCGCGATGAAAAGCACGATCAGTGACTGCACGACGAGCACGATGTCGATCGGCACACCCTCGGCCGCCTGCATCGAGAAACCGCCGGCCTTGAACGCGCCGAACAGGATGCCCGCGGCGAACACACCCCAGGGCTTGGAACGGCCCAGCAGCGCGACCGTGATCGCATCGAAGCCGATACCGGAGTCCAGTCCGGCGCCGAAACCGCTGGTCGTGGTGCCGAGCACCTGGTTGATGCCGGCCAGGCCGATCAGTCCGCCCGAGAACAGCATCGCGTAGACGTAGATGCGCTTGACGCTGATGCCGGCGACGCGCGCCGCGTGGGGGTTCAGTCCCACGGCCCGGAACTGGAAGCCCAGGTTCGACCGGGACAGCAGCCACCAGGTGAAAACCGTGGCGGCGATGGCCAGGATGAAGCCGAAGTGCAGCGAGTACGTCGAGCCGAGAAGGTCGGGGAAGACCGCGGTGACCTTCGTCGCCGGGCTCTTCGGGTTGTTCGATCCGGGGGTCTTCAGGAAGCCCTCACGCAGCAGGTAGCTGACCAGGTAGAACGCGACGTAGTTGAGCATGATCGTGGTGATCACCTCATGGGCGCCGGTGCGGGCCTTGAGCAGACCCACGATCCCACCCCAGAGGGCGCCGCCGAGCACGCCGGCCACGAGGGCCGCGACCATGTGCAGGCCGTAGGGCAGGTCGACGGCGAAACCGACCCAGCCGCCGAGGGCGGCGGCGATCAGCATCTGGCCGCGGCCACCGATGTTGAACATGCCCACCCGGAAGCCCAGCGCCACGCCGAGCCCCGCCATGATCAGCGGGGTCGCGAAGGTGAGCGTCTCGGTGAGCGGCTTGATGCCGGCAGCGAAGCTCGGTCGACGGAAGTTGTAGACCGACCCCTGGAACAGGGCCGAGTAGGCGCCGGACACGGAATACCAGACTTCCCGCAGCAGGTCGCCGGGCCGGGAGAAGAAGTAGCCTGCGGCTTCCTGAACGCCCTCGTTGGTGAAGGCGATCATGATGCCGCCGACGAAAAGCGCGAGCACGACGGCGAGCACGGAGATGATCGCGTTGCCGGCGGTGATCTCGCGAAACGCCTGGTTCCAGCGGGACGGCTGTTCGGGGGCCGGGATTGACGGCGTTCCTGACTCGGTCGTGGGACCCTGTGTCGCGCTCACGCGGCAGCTCCTTCTCCGGCGGGCGTTTCGCCGGCCATCATCAAACCGAGTACGGCGCGCGGCGTGTCACCGGGAACGATGCCGACGATGCGACCGCGGTACATGACCATGATCCGGTCCGCGAGGGCTGCCACCTCGTCGAGCTCCGTCGAGATGACGATCACGGGCGTGCCGGCATCCCGGGTGGCCACGATGCGTTCGTGGACGAACTCCACCGAGCCGACGTCGAGCCCGCGGGTGGGCTGGGCTGCGACGAAGAGGCGCAGATCGCGGCCGAGCTCGCGGGCGAGCACGACCTTCTGCTGGTTGCCGCCGGAGAGCTTGCCGACCGGGGTCTCGATGCCCTGGGCGCGCACGTCGAACTCCGTGACTTTTTTTTCGGCGAACGCGGCGAGGAAGGCCCGCTGTACGTTCCACCGTTTGACGAAGGGGAGCTTGTTCGAGCGGTCGAGCATGAGGTTCTCGGCGATGGTGAACTCACCGACCAGTCCGTCTTCGTTGCGGTCTTCCGGCACGAATCCGACTCCGGCGTCGAGTACCTGGCGCACCGAATGCCCGCGCAGCGACTTGCCGTCGAGGGTGATCTCCCCGGAGACCCGCGATTGGAGCCCCATCATCGCCTCGGTGAGTTCGGTCTGGCCGTTTCCCTGCACCCCGGCGATGGCCAGGATCTCGCCCTTGTGCACCTCGAAGCTGACGTTGTTGACCAGGATCTGGCCGTGCGGGCCCAGCACGGTGAGGTTCTTCACCGACAGAACCACCTCACCGGGCAGTGCCGGGGACTTGTCCACGGTGAGGTCGACCGCACGGCCGACCATCTGGGTGGCCAGCTCGACGTTGCTCGCGGTCGGGGACGCCTCACCGACGACCTTGCCCAGACGAATGACGGTGATCCGGTCGGCGACCTCGCGCACCTCGCGCAGCTTGTGGGTGATGAACACGATGGAGGTACCGCTCGCCTTGAGCTGGCGCATGATGACCATCAGCTCGTCGGTCTCCTGCGGCGTGAGCACGGCGGTGGGCTCGTCGAAGACGAGCACCTTCGCGTCGCGCGAGAGCGCCTTGATGATCTCGACCCGCTGCTGCACGCCGACGGGGAGGTCTTCGACGAGCGCATCCGGGTCGACGTCGAACCCGAACCGTCGGGAGATCTCGCGCACGTGCTTGCGGGCCGCGGGCAGGTCGAGGCGACCGCCCGCCTTGGTCTCCTCATGCCCGAGCATGACGTTCTCGGCGACGGTGAACACCGGGATGAGCATGAAGTGCTGGTGCACCATGCCGATGCCGGCGGCCATGGCGTCGCCGGGGCCGCTGAAGTGCTGCACCACGTCGTCGAGGAGGATATCGCCCTCCTCGGCCCGGTACAGGCCGTAGAGCACGTTCATCAGGGTGGATTTCCCCGCGCCGTTTTCGCCGAGCAGTGCGTGGATTTCTCCGGCCTCGACGGTGAGGTCAATGTGGTCATTCGCGACCAGGGCACCGAATCGCTTCGTAATGCCTCGAAGTTCGAGCTTCATGTCGTCGATTCTATTCAGTGACGAGCGAAAGTTGACGCTCTTGCTCATATGTTGGCGGGGTGGCACCGTTCGCTTGGGTGTGCAGGCATCCCGGCCGACGACATCCGCCCACTGACGCAAGAGGGGAGGCCCGCAAGATGCGTGCCTCCCCGACTGCGTCTGAGTGCTGCTTCGGTGCTACTTCGGGGTCGCGGGCGACTCAACCTTGAGAGCACCGCTGATGATGTCGGCCTTGATGGCCTCGATCTCGGTCATGACCGCGGGGTCGACCTTGGACTCCCAGTCGTGGAGCGGGGCGATGTCGACGCCCTCGTTCTCGAGCGTGCCGACGTAGGGGGTGGACGAGAAGTCGCCCTCAGCGTCGTCGAGGATGATCTGCTCGGTGGCATCCGTCATCTGCTTGAGTACCGAGGTGAGGTACAGCGATGCGAACTCGGGCGTGGTCTCGAACAGGTCGCTGTCGACACCGATGATGGCGACGTCCTTGCCGGAGTCCTGAATGGCCTGCGCGGTGCCCTGGAAGAGCGGTCCGGCGACCGGGAGGATGATGTCAGCGCCGGCGTCGATCAGAGTGGTGCTGAGCGCCTTGCCCTGGTTGATGTCGTCGAAGCCACCGGCGAACAGGCCGGTCTGGGTGGCCTTGTCCCAGCCGCTGACGGTGACGTCGGTGCCCTTCTTCTCGTTGTGGTACGCGACGCCGTCGACAAAGCCGTCCATGAAGATGGTGACCGACGGGAACTGGAGTCCGCCGTAGGTGCCGACGACTCCGGTCTTGGTGGTGCCCGCGGCCAGGTAGCCGGCCAGGAACGCGGCCTGCGCCGTGTCGTACAGCACCGGCTTCACGTTGTCGAGCGTCAGCGGGCTGAAGTCGTCATTGGAGAGCGCGGAGTCGATCAGCGCGAAGTTGGTGTCGGGCGCGGCCTGGGCGGCATCGCGGGTGGCGTTGGAGAGGGCGAAACCGACGGTGAGGACGAAGTCGCAACCCTGGTCGACCATGCTCGAGACGTTCGGGCCGTACTGGTCTTCCGACTTGGACTCGGCCTGCTGGAATTCGATGCCGAGCTCGTCGGAGGCCTTGGTGATGCCCTCGAAGCTGGACTGGTTGAAGGACTTGTCGTCGAAGCCGCCGAAGTCGGAGACGATGCAGGGCAGATAGTCGGATTCGGCACCGCCACCAGCGGTTCCCTCATCGGTCGGCGCCGGCGCACAGGCTGCGAGAAGGGCCACGACGCCCAACGTGGCAAGGCCGCTGAATGCGACCCGTCGTTTCATGATTGTCAAAATGACCTCCAATGGTCGCCCGGCGCGGGTTCGCAAGGGGCTGTATTGGTTTACACGCTATCGAATGATTCTCTGCTCAGAGGAGCAAAACGGGCCCGCGGGCGAAAGGTTATCAAGACGCGATACTGGTCCGCGGGAGGCCCGCCGGACGCCCCGGCCGAATCGGGCCCGAAAATGCCCCCGATCGGGGGGTTTGATGCCGATTAGAGCACGTCGTTGCTGCCGGACAGCTTTAGCGCGTCGACGACGGCCTTGACCTTCTGCGCGTTGGCGCTGGTGGTGATGAGGAGGGCGTCCGGGGTGTCGACCACGACGATGTCCTCGACGCCGATCAGGGCGATCATGCGCCCGGTGTGGCTGACCACGATCCCGCTCGAGGAGTCCGCAAGCACCCGGGCACCGTCGCCGAGGATGGCGAGATCGCGCTTGCGGCCGTTGGCGTGGATTTTCGCGATCGATGCGAAGTCACCCACGTCGTCCCAGTCGAACTGGCCGGGGATCACGGCGAGCCTGCCGCGGGCGGCCGCCGGTTCGGCGACCGAGTAGTCGATCGCGATCTTCTTCAGGCGGGGCCAGACGCGGTCGACCACGGCGCCGCGGCGCGGGGTATCCCAGGCCTCGGCCAGTTCGAGCAGCCCGGCGAGAAGTTCGGGCTCGGACGCCCCGATCTCTTCCAGCAGGCGGTCGGCGCGGGCGATGTACATGCCGGCGTTCCAGAAATAGGTGCCGTTGGCCAGGTAGTCCTGGGCGGTGGCAAGGTCGGGCTTCTCCACGAAGGAGTCCACCGACAGGGCGCTGGCGGCGCCGGCAATGTGCAGCGCGCCGGCGGTCTTGATATAGCCGAAGCCGACGGCCGGCTCCGTGGGCTGGATGCCGATGGTGGCGATGTAGCCGGCGTCGGCGGCGCGCACGGCCTCGGCGACCGCCTGGCGGAACAGGTGGTGTCCCTTGATCACGTGGTCGGCGGCGAAGGAGCCGATGATGACGTCCGGTTCGCGTTTCTCCAGAATCGCCGCGGCCAGGCCGATGGCGGCGGTGGACTCGCGCGGCTCGCTTTCGAGCACCACGTTCAGGTCGGCGAGCTCGGGGAGCTGCTCCTCGACGGCGGCGCGGTGCGCGCGGCCGGTGACCACCATGATGCGCTGCTCGCCCGACAGAGGTGCGAGGCGATCCCAGGTGGCCCTGAGCAGGGTCTGGCCGGAGCCGGTCAGGTCGTGCAGGAATTTGGGGGCGTCGGCGCGGGACAGCGGCCACAGCCGGGATCCGATCCCACCGGCAGGAATCACGCTGTAGAAACGATCGAGTGGTTCCGTGGAAGGCAGCATTCGGCCAGACTACCGCCCGGTCCACGCCGTTCACGGTGCGTTCACCTGCGCGCCGGAGGGCGTGCCTAGGGTCACCCTCATGAGGGTTGCACTCATCACCGAAAGTTTTCTGCCCACGGTCAGCGGAGTCACCACGAGCGTGTGCAAGGTGCTCGAGCATCTTTCCCGCACGGGCCACGACGCGATGGTCATCGCCCCGGCCGGCGCCCCGGCCGAGTACGCCGGGTTCCCCGTGCACGGTGTTCCCGCGGCACGCTACCGGCAGTTCCCGGTGGGAATGCCCAGCCCGCAGGTGCACCGCCTGCTGGCCGATTTCGCCCCGGACGTGCTGCACGCTGCGTCGCCGTTCCTGCTCGGCGCACAGGGCATCGCGGCCGCGAACCGGCAGGACGTTCCCAGCGTCGCCGTTTTCCAGACGGATGTCGCCGGCTACGCCCGCCGCAACCGGCTCGGCCCGGCCGCGCAGTCCGTCTGGCGTTTCGTCAAGTGGGTGCACGAGGGAGCCGACCTCACCCTGGCTCCCTCCTCCGCGTCGATGGCGGACCTGCGCCGCATCGGCCTGCGGCGGCTGGCGCACTGGACCCGCGGCGTCGACCTGGTCGGCTACCACCCCAACCGGAGATCCGACCCGGAGGCGTCGGCGCTGCGGAGCCGGCTGGCCCCGAACGGGGAGGTCGTCGTGGGCTACGTCGGCCGCCTGGCACCGGAGAAGCAGGTGGAGAGGTTCCGGGCCCTGCGCGGGCTGCCCGGCATCCGTCTCGCCCTCGTCGGCGACGGCCCGTCGCGGCCGGCGCTCGAGCGGGAGCTCGCCGGGATGCCGGTGACCTGGCTCGGCCGCCTGGACGGGGCGGATCTCGCCCGGGCTTACGCGAGCTTCGACCTGTTCCTGCACGCGGGCACCGAGGAGACCTTCGGCCAGACCCTGCAGGAGGCGCACGCCGCCGGGCTGCCGGTCGTCGCACCGCGGGCCGGCGGCCCGATCGACCTGGTCAGCCACGGTGAAAACGGTTTCCTATTCATTCCGGACGACGAGAGAGACCTGCGCCGCTGCGTCGCCCGGCTGGTCCTGGACCCTGCGCTGCGGCGGCGGATGGGCGAGGCGGGACGACGGAGCGTGCTCGGTCGATCCTGGGAAAACGTGTGCGGCGCGCTGCTGGCGCATTACGAGCAGGTCGTCGACGAACGAGCCGCCGTTCGCGCCATGGTTGCGGTTCCGCTGTCAATGCAGCGCTAGCCGGACATTCGCGTTTTATCTCGGCACAGAGACACTTATAATTGTTCTATGCGCGCACGGCGCATTGTCGGCCAGCTTCGTCGAGGCCGCCACACAGCCAGGGAGGGTTGGTCATGCCAGAGCAGGCAGCGACACTGACATCCCAGCAGAAGACGACATCACGTCGCCCCGCCGGAACCCTGTATCGGGGCCGTGAGGGCATGTGGTCGTGGGTCCTCCACCGCATTACGGGTGTTGCGATCTTCTTCTTCTTGCTGGTTCACATCTTGGACACCGCGCTGGTGCGCGTCAGCCCGGAGGCCTACAACGCGGTCATCAGCAGCTATCAGACGCCGATCATGGGCCTCGGCGAAACCGCGCTCGTCGGGGCCATCGTGTTCCACGCCTTCAACGGGATTCGGATCATCCTGATCGACTTCTGGAACGCCAAGTACCAGAAGGCCATGTTCTACGTCGTGGTCGCCCTGTGGGTGGTAACGATGCTCGCCTTCGTGCCGCGCCACCTGATCAACGTGTTCAGCCACTAGAACGGGGAGAGCCATGACATCCACAATCGAAGCTCCCCGCAGCCCCTACTCCCGCGGCCCGCGCTCCCGCGGCGTGAACTGGGAGAAGTGGGGCTGGATCTACATGCGCGTCTCCGGCGTCGTGCTGGTCGTGCTCATCTTCGGACACCTCTTCGTCAACCTGATGGTCGGCGAGGGCGTCAGCGCCCTCAACTTTGCTTTCGTCGCCGGCAAGCTGACCACCCCGTTCTGGATGGTCTGGGACGTTCTCATGCTCTGGCTCGCCCTGATCCACGGCGGCAATGGCATGCGCACGCTGGTCAACGACTACGCCACGCAGCGTCTGACCCGCGGCATCCTGAAGTCCGCCATCCTGGCGGCCGTCGTGATCCTGATCGTGCTCGGCACGCTCGTGGTCTTCACGTTCGACCCTTGCCCGGCCGGTTCGCCCGCCGATCTTCTTCCCTCGTTTTGCTCGGCCATTTAGGAGCTGCTAAAACCCATATGACTACGGATGCTTCAACCGCGCCCTCAGAGTCCACCGTCATCGACGGTGTGCACTACCACCAGTTCGACATCGTCATCGTGGGAGCCGGGGGTGCCGGTATGCGTGCCGCCATCGAAGCCGGCTCCGGCGCCAGCACGGCCGTGATCTCCAAGCTGTACCCGACGCGTTCGCACACGGGTGCGGCGCAGGGCGGGATGGCCGCGGCCCTCGCCAACGTCGAAGAAGACAACTGGGAATGGCACACCTTCGACACGGTCAAGGGTGGCGACTACCTGGTGGACCAGGACGCGGCCGAGATCCTCGCCAAGGAAGCCATCGACGCGGTCATCGACCTCGAGAACATGGGCCTGCCCTTCAACCGAACGCCGGAGGGCAAGATCGACCAGCGCCGGTTCGGCGGCCACACCAGCGACCACGGCAAGGCACCGGTACGGCGGGCCTGCTACGCCGCCGACCGCACCGGCCACATGATCCTGCAGACGCTCTACCAGAACTGCGTCAAACGCGGCATCAACTTCTTCAACGAGTACTACGTGCTCGACCTGGTCATGACACCGGTCGACGGGGTCGACCAGCCCTCGGCCGTCGTCGCCTACGACCTGTCCACCGGCGAACTGCACGTCTTCCAGGCGAAGGCGTTCATCTTCGCCACCGGCGGGTTCGGCAAGATCTACAAGACCACCTCCAATGCGCACACCCTCACGGGCGACGGCGTGGGCATCGTGTGGCGCAAGGGCCTGCCGCTCGAGGACATGGAGTTCTTCCAGTTCCACCCGACCGGACTGGCGGGCCTCGGCATCCTGCTCACCGAGGGCGCGCGCGGAGAGGGCGCCATCCTCCGCAACGCGGCCGGCGAACGGTTCATGGAGCGCTACGCGCCCACCATCAAAGACCTCGCCCCGCGGGACATCATCGCCCGTTGCATGGTCAAGGAGGTCGCGGAAGGCCGCGGTGCCGGTCCCAACAAGGACTACCTGTACCTCGACTGCACCCACCTCGGTGCCGAGGTGCTCGAGACCAAGCTGCCCGACATCACCGAGTTCGCCCGCACCTACCTGGGCGTCGACCCGGTCACCGAACCGGTGCCGGTCATGCCCACCGCGCACTACGCGATGGGCGGCATCCCCACCAACGTGAACGCGGAGGTGCTGCGCAACAACACGACCGTCGTGCCCGGCCTCTACGCGGCCGGCGAATGCGCCTGCGTGTCCGTGCACGGCTCCAACCGCCTCGGCACCAACTCGTTGCTCGACATCAACGTCTTCGGCAAGCGCGCCGGCAACAACGCCGTCGCCTATGTCACGACGGCCGAGTTCACGCCGCTGCCGACCGACCCGGCCCGGGGTGTGCGGGAGCTGCTGGAAGGAATCCGCACCTCGACCGGAACCGAGCGCATCGCCGTGCTCCGCAAGGAGCTGCAGGAGACGATGGACGCCAAGGCGCAGGTGTTCCGCACCGACGAATCGCTCTCCGACGTCACCAACGTGATCCACGGCCTGCGCGAGCGGTACAAGAACATCGGCGTGCAGGATAAGGGCCGCCGGTTCAACACCGACCTTCTCGAGGCCGTCGAACTCGGCTTCCTGCTCGACCTGGCCGAGGTCGTCGTGTACTCCGCACGCAACCGCAAGGAGAGCCGCGGCGGGCACATGCGCGACGACTTCCCCCTGCGCGACGACGCAAACTACCTTGTGCACACCATGGCCTACCTGACCGGAGACCCGCTCTCCGCCGACGCCGCCGACCACATTGCGCTCGACTGGAAGCCGGTCACCATCACGCGCTACCAGCCGATGGAAAGGAAGTACTGAGTTGAGTACCGCAACCGCAACCGCAACCGCAACCGCTACCGCACCGACAACTGCGAGTGCCCCGGTCGTGCCGGAGGAAATCCAGTCCTTCACCGTGACCCTGATCATCCGCCGGTACAACCCGGAGGTCGACGACGAACCGCACTGGGACGACTTCGACGTACAGATGTACCCGACGGACCGCGTGCTCGACGCTCTGCACAAGATCAAGTGGGAGCAGGACGGCTCACTAAGCTTCCGCCGCTCCTGTGCGCATGGCATCTGCGGCTCGGACGCCATGCGCATCAACGGCCGCAACCGCCTGGCCTGCAAGACCCTGATCAAGGACCTCGACATCACCAAGCCGGTATACGTGGAGGCGATCAAGGGCCTGCCGCTGGAGAAGGACCTGATCGTGGACATGGAGCCGTTCTTCGAATCGTTCCGTGCCGTGCAGCCGTTCCTGGTGGCGAACAACGCCCCCACCGATGGCAAGGAGCGCATCCAGACCGTCGCCCAGCGCGAACGCTTCGATGACACGACGAAGTGCATCCTCTGCGCCGCGTGCACGTCGAGCTGCCCGGTGTTCTGGACCGACGGACAGTACTTCGGTCCGGCCGCGATCGTCAACGCGCACCGCTTCATCTTCGACTCGCGCGACGACAACGCCGCCGTGCGCCTCGATATCCTGAACGACAAGGAAGGCGTGTGGCGCTGCCGCACGACCTTCAACTGCACCGAGGCGTGCCCCCGCGGGATCCAGGTCACGCAGGCCATCTCCGAGGTAAAGCAGGCCATGCTGCGCGGCATGGTGTAGCCGGTCCGGACCCTGGGGCCGGTCTTGTCACGACGTTTCGTCGTGGCGAGACCGGCCTTTCGCTTTCTCCGCTGCCCGGCTGCCGCTTAGGCTGAGCGGGTGAACACTCCCACGGCGATCGACCGGATCAAGACCCTCATCGCGCGGGTCATGCGCTCGCGCCCGGTGCGGGTCTTCACCCGGTTCGGTGAAAGCGGCGGCGGCATCCTGGCCGGCGGCATGTCCTACCAGGCCATCTTCGCGACGTTCGCGGCCCTCTGGCTGACCTTCTCCATCGCGGGACTGTGGATCACGTCCAATCCCGACCTCGAGCTGACGCTCTACTCCTTCATCAACCAGTCCGTGCCCGGGCTGATCGGCGAGGAAGGCGTGATTGACCCAAGCGTCCTCGCCGACGCCAGGGTCCTCGGCTGGTCCGGCGTCATCGCACTGGTCGGTCTGCTCGCGACCGTGCTCGGCTGGCTCTCGACAACGGCGCAGGCGGTGCGCACAATCTTCCGGATGCCGCCCGACAAGACCTTCATCCTCCTCGTCAAGCTGCGGGAGCTGGGCCTCGGAGTGCTGTTCGCGGTCGTGCTCGTGGTGTCGGCGTTGATCTCGATCGCGAGCACCGAGGCGCTCGGGGCCCTGTTCGGGCTTTTCGGGGTGTCCCGGGATTCGTTCTGGTTCAACGGCGCCGCCCGAGCGGTCGGCCTGCTCCTCGTGCTCCTGATCGACACGATCACCCTCGCCGCACTGTTCCGGGTGCTGTCGCGGGTGCGGATCCCCGTCCGCCAGCTCATCACCGGCTCCATTCTAGGCGCGGTGGGCCTCGGTGTCCTCAAGGTCCTCGGCAGCACGCTGCTCGCCGGCGCCGGCCGCAACCCGCTGCTCGCCGCATTCGCGGTGATCATCGGACTCCTGATCTGGTTCAACCTGACCAGCACCCTGACACTGCTCGCCGCATCCTGGATCGCCGTCGGCATGGACGACGCCGGGTTCTCACCGCGACGGATCAGCGCGGACGAGGTTGCCTCCGAGAAGCGCCGGCAGGAGGAGGAGGCGTTCCGCGTGGTGGTGCAGGCCGAGCTTCGGGAGGCCCGCCTCGCGCACGACACCGCGGCCTGGCCCCAGCGGCTGCTCACCGCGCGTCGCCTGCGCGCCGCCGAGAAGCGAGCCGCTGAGCTGACGAACGACGGCCCCAAGGCCTGAGCCAAAGTAGAATTGGGGAATGCCTTCCGCCTCGACTGCCGCTTCCACCCCGGCCGCGTCCGACCCTGCTTCCTCCGCCGCCTCCGCCGACTCCGCTGTGTCCGCGGCTTTCGCCGGCGAGCGCCTGCGGATCGCGAGCGTGAACGTGAACGGCGTGCGCGCCGCCTTCCGCAAGGGAATGGGCGACTGGCTGTCCGAACGCGACGTGGACATCCTCGCCCTTCAGGAGGTGCGTGCCTCGACCGAGGACCTCGAGGGTCTGCTCGGGCCGGGGTGGAGCATCCTGCACGACGCCGCCACCGCGAAGGGCCGGGCCGGGGTGGCCCTGGCCAGCCGATCGACCGCGGCCATCCACCGGGTCGAGCTCGGTGCCGCCGAATTCGACAGCGCCGGCCGCTGGCTCGAAGCCGACTACGAGGTCAACGGCAAATTGATCACCGTCGTGAGCACCTATGTGCACTCCGGCGAGGTGGGTACCCCGAAGCAGGTCGAGAAGTACAGGTTCCTCGACGCCATGCTCGAACGACTGCCCGAGCTCGCCGCGCACAGCGACCGGGCCGTCGTGCTCGGTGACCTGAACGTCGGGCACCGCACGCTCGACATCAAGAATTGGCGCGGAAACGTGAAGCGCGCCGGGTTCCTGCCCGAGGAGCGCGCCTACTTCGACCGCATCGTCGGCGCCGAAGCCGCCCCGGACTACAACGCCGGGGCCGGACTCGGCTGGATCGACGTGGGGCGCCGGTGGTCCGGCGAAGTGGACGGGCCGTTCACCTGGTGGTCGTGGCGCGGCCAGGCGTTCGACAACGACACCGGCTGGCGGATCGACTACCAGCTGGCCACAGCGGCGCTCGCGGCATCCGTCACCGGCTACGTCGTCGACCGCGCGGCCGCCTACGACCAGCGCTGGTCCGACCACACCCCCGTGGTCGTCGACTACACCATCTGACCTCCCCTCCAACTCGCGCTTTCGGCCCGGCCGGCGGCCACACGCTACGAAAAGATCTGATCCCATGGACAAGCCCCGCCTCTACTCGGGCATGCAGCCGAGCGCCGATTCCCTGCAGATCGGCAATTACATCGGCGCCCTCCTGAACTGGAAGGCGCTGCAGCAGACCCACGACGCGTACTTCTCCATCGTCGACCTGCACGCCCTGACCGTGGCGCAGGACCCGGTGAAGCTGCGGGAGAACACCCGCCGCACCGCCGCCCAATACATCGCGAGCGGCATCGACCCGTCGGCGTCGACTCTGTACGTGCAGTCGCATGTCGCCGCGCACGCCCAGCTGGCCTGGGTGCTGAACACGATCACCGGTTTCGGCGAGGCCAGCCGGATGACCCAGTTCAAGGACAAATCCGCCCGGCAGGGATCGGACGCGACCACCGTGGGACTGTTCGCCTACCCAATGCTGATGGCCGCGGACATTCTGCTGTACGACACCGAGATCGTGCCGGTCGGCGAGGACCAGCGTCAACACGTCGAACTGACCCGCGACCTCGCGGCGCGCTTCAACGCCCGGTTCGGGCAGACATTCACAGTGCCGGAGGTCGCCATCGTCACGGAGACCGCCAAGATCTACGACCTGCAGAACCCGACGTCGAAGATGTCGAAGTCGGCCGAGTCGCACGCGGGCGTGATCTGGCTGCTCGATGAGCCGGCAGTGACGAATAAGAAGATCATGCGCGCGGTCACAGATGCCGAGGGCGGCGTGGTCTTCGACCGCGAGAACAAGCCGGGCGTGGCCAACCTGCTGACGATCTACTCGGTGCTCGCGGAACGCTCGGTGGGTTCGATCGAGGACGAGTACGCCGGCCGCGGCTACGGCGACCTGAAGAAGGGTCTCGCCGAGGTGGTCACGGGCACGTTCGGGCCGATCCGGGCGCGCGTTCTCGAGCTGCTCGACGACCCGGCCGAACTCGACCGACTCCTCGCCCTCAACGCGGACCGGGCGGCGACGGTGGCCAACGAGACGCTGGCGCGCGCCTACGACCGCGTCGGCCTGCTACCGCGGCGCTAGGGCGGTGGTGGCGATTGTGGTGAGCTCGCTACTGATGGGGCGGGGCCGGCCCCTCGTCGTCATGTTCGTCATGGTCGTCGACGTCGTCGTTGACGTCGTCGTTGACGTCGTCGTCGGGTAGCGGATGTCCGCGCCCGCGCCCGCGGTCGTTCTGTTCGACCTCGATGACACCCTGTTCGCCCATCGCGGTGCCGTGGCCGACGGCATCCGCGCCTACCTCGGCTCTCTGGGCGGCACCTTCACCGACGCCGACCCCGGCGCGGCGCTGGCGCTCTGGGACGACCTGGAAGAGCGGCATTACCACGCCTACCTCGCCGGCAGTCTGGACTTCGCCGGGCAGCGCCGGGAGCGGGCCCGCGACTTCGCGGCGGCGCACGGCGTGACCCTGACCGGGCCGGCTGCGACGAGCTGGTTCGATGCGTATTTTCTGCACTATCGGGCGAGCTGGCGCCTCCACACCGATGCGCTCCCCTGCCTCGACGCGCTGGCCGTCGCCTTTCCGGGCGTGCGGATCGGGCTGATCACCAACGGTGAGTCGACGCCTCAGGGGCACAAACTGGCGGACACCGGGCTCGACGTGCGGTTGGAGCACGTGATCGCATCCGGCAGCCTGGGCTTCGCCAAGCCGGATCCTCGCATCTTCCGGCATGCCTGCATGGTGTTCGGGTCGGAGTCGGAGCAGACCGTCTACGTGGGCGACCGGCTGCGCACGGACGCGATCGGAGCCGCCGCGGCGGGGCTGACCGGAGTCTGGCTGGACCGGACCGCGGCCGGGGCTGGGGGTGGTGCTGGAGGTAGTGGTGCCGGGGCCGGGGCGGATGCGGCCGAGGCCGCCCGGCTGGGCATCATCCGGATCACCAGCCTCGCCGCGCTGCCCGGGGCCCTCGCGGCCCGCAGCCTCGCCCCACTGACCGCCGGCCCCCGCTGACGGCTGGCCTCCGCCCCGCTGACGGCTGCCCCCCCTGACGGTGCCGCCCCCCTGACGGTGCCGCTGGGGTCCCCCTGGCCTGCCCCGGTGTGGCCAACTCAGGACATCCGTCGCATTCGTTTCTATTTGACCAGGAAACACGCGGGTCTGATACTGCGATTCGGCAGATTTCCTGAGTTAGCCACACGAGGGTGGGTCTCGACCGCAAGGAGGTCGGGTCCGCGGGCGGGCCGCCCCGCTGCGCGCGCCGCCCGGCCACGCTGACGGCAACGCCGGGCTCGAAGCAGGCACGGCTCCTGCCTGCGTGGCCAACTCAGGACATCCGTAATATGCGTTCCTCTTCGCCCCGGAAACACGCGGGTCTGATACTGCGATTCGGCAGATCTCCTGAGTTAGCCACATGGGGGTGGGTCTCAACCGCATGACCGGCAGGTTGGGCGTCCGCCGAGCCGGACCCGGCAGCCCCGCGGGAGCGGATGTCGGCTTGCCGCGAACCGACTAGACGATGGAGGTGCGGGAGCGGATGTCGGCTTGCCGGGAACCGACTAGACGATGAAGGTGCGGTAGTGACTGGTCGACGCCAGAAGGCCGGTGATCGCGGCGATGACGCGCTCCGGGTGGTGGATGATGTCCCGGTAGAGAACCCGCAGAGTCAGGTACCCCCGCATGGCGAGGTCGCAGTCGCGGGTGCGGTCGCGCGCGTGCGCCTCCCAGCCGTCGTGGAACTGCCGACTGTCGGCCTCGACCGCTATGCGCCCCTCGACGATCATATCGACGCGACCGACGCCCCCGATCTCGACCTGGATCTCGACGTCGAAGCCGGCTCCCGTGATCACGAGGCGGAGCACGGTCTCCTGGCCCGATTCGCTGCGACAGTCGATGAGCGGGCGCAGGGACTGCAACTCCGCGGGCAGGGCTGCGAAGATCTGGGCCACGGTCTGCTCCGCGAGCAGTCTCTTGTACAAGGCATTATCGAGTGACGCGATCGCGAATCTCGGTTCCTGGCACCGGAAAACCTGGACCAGCGCATCGGCCAGCCCGATACGGAACTCGGTGCCGCCGCAGGGGTCGAGCAGCTGACCCCAGTGGAGTTCCACACCGTCTCGGTTGTGAGCGTTGAGCTGCTGAAATCGATCGTGCGGCGCCCGCAACCGGGAAGCGGTGGGGTCGACATGGATGTGCGCGAAGGTGCTGTCCAGGGCGAAGATCCCGGTATTCGCAACCGCGGAGACGCAGGCGAGTCGCCCACCCAGCCGCACCGCTTCGAGGATGTGCGAATCCGTATCGGGAAGCGCATAGTGCCCTCGACGCGCCCTCACCAGATATCCACTCTCCACGGCCGCCCTCAGCACCCGCCAATTGGCGCCGGCGGCGTTCAGCGCCCCGGTTTCGGCGATCTGCACATTGTGGACGCGGAAGTACTCTGCCCAAGTCATGTCGACAGTGTGGACAGCGCGGGCCCCGTCTGCCGCGTCGGCTGCCCACCTGTGGCCTGCTCCGGTCAGCCTGTGCTGTGGAGGATCCGAGGTGTCGCCGCCGACCCGTGGCTAATTCAGGAGAAACGGCTGTGAAGCGAGGGACAAACTACACCAGTCCGGCATCCGTTGGCGCCGCCGGGGTAGATCTCCTGAGTTAGCCACACACCACCCACGGGAGCTGCCCTCCGGGAAGCGCCACGAAGGAACTGTCCGACGGGGCACGGATGCCGGCCGGCGCAAGGGGAAGACGGGGACGGGCACGGGCACGGGGAACTGGCCACGGGGAACGGGGCACGGGGAACGGATGCCGAAACCCGGCGGCCAGGGGCGGCCGCCGGGTCTCGGTGGGGTGCGTCGTACGCGCGCAGGGACGCGGGGGGAAAAAGGGGGCGCGGGCTAGATCACGTCGGCGTCGACCCAGTCCAGGGACTTGGTGACGGCCTTCTTCCAGTTGCGCAGCAGACGGTCGCGCTCGGCGATGTCCAGGCTCGGCTCCCAGCGGGCGTCCTCCTGCCAGTTGGACCGCAGCTCACCGAGGTTGTTCCAGAAACCGACCGCCAGGCCGGCCGCGTAGGCGGCACCCAGGGCGGTCGTCTCCGCCACCACCGGGCGCACGACAGACACGCCGAGGATGTCGGCCTGGAACTGCATCAGCAGGTCGTTGGCCGAGGCCCCGCCGTCGACCTTGAGCTCGGTCAACGGAACACCAGCGTCGGCGTTGACCGCGTCCAGCACCTCGCGGGTCTGGTACGCGATCGCCTCGAGGGCGGCGCGGGCGATGTGGCCCTTGTTCACGTAGCTGGTGAGGCCGACCAGGGCACCACGGGCATCCGCACGCCAGTACGGCGCGAACAGGCCGGAGAAGGCGGGCACGAAGTAGGCGCCGCCGTTGTCCTCGACCGACAGGGCGAGTGCCTCGATCTCCTCCGCAGAGTTAATGATGCCCAGGTTGTCCCGCAGCCACTGCACGAGCGAGCCGGTGACCGCGATCGAGCCCTCCAGGGCGTAGTGCGGTTCGGCGTCGCCGAGCTTGTAGCCGACCGTGGTGAGCAGACCGTTCTTGGAGTGGATGATTTCGGTGCCCGTATTGAAGATCAGGAAGTTACCGGTGCCATAAGTGTTCTTCGCCTCACCCTGGTCGAAGGCAGCCTGCCCGAACGTCGCGGCCTGCTGGTCACCCAGGATGCTCGCAATCGGGGTTTCGCGCAGCAGGCTGTGGCCGCTGGCGATGCCGTAGACCTCGGAGGAGGAACGGATCTCGGGCAGCATCGACTTGGGCACGTCGAACGCCGCGAGGATCTCGTCGTCCCACTGCAGGGTTTTCAGGTCCATGAACATGGTGCGGCTGGCGTTGGTGACGTCGGTTGCGTGCACACCGTCCTCGAGGCCGCCGGTCAGGTTCCAGAGAATCCAGGTGTCGGTCGTGCCGAACATGAGGTCGCCGGCCTCAGCCTTCTCTCGCGCCCCTTCGACGTTCTCGAGGATCCAGACGATTTTGGTGCCGGAGAAGTAAGTCGCCAGCGGCAGGCCGACCTGGGCCTTGAAACGATCGACACCGCCGTCGGCGGCGAGTCGGTCGACGATGGGCTGGGTGCGGGTGTCTTGCCAGACAATGGCGTTGTAGACGGGGATACCGGTGTGACGGTCCCAGACGACGGCGGTCTCGCGCTGGTTCGTGATGCCCACGGCCGCGATGTCGTGGCGGGTCAGGTTGGCCTTGGCCAGAGCCTGACCGATGACCTCACGGGTGTTGCTCCAGATCTCCAACGGGTCGTGTTCGACCCAGCCTGCCCGGGGAAAGATCTGTTCGTGTTCGAGCTGACCGGTCGAAATGATCGACCCGGCCTTGTCGAAAATGATCGCACGGGAACTGGTGGTTCCCTGGTCGATTGCGATGACGTACTGTGCCATTTTTAACTCCTTTGTCAATGCTGGGTACACGGGTATTCAGGAATGGAAAAAGAAGAAGCGAGCGGCGCCTACGCGAGGATCGGCAGGAGGAACGCGGAGGTCCAGCCGGCCAGCAGGCCACCGATGACGGGACCGACGACGGGCACCCACGAGTAGGCCCAGTCGGAGGAACGCTTGCCCTTGATCGGCAACAGGAAATGCGCGATGCGCGGGCCGAGGTCACGGGCGGGGTTGATCGCGTAGCCGGTCGGTCCACCCAGCGAGGTGCCAATCACGATCACGAGCAGGGCAACCGGAAGGGCGCCAAGGGCGGCCAGGCCGCCGCTCTCGCCCTGGCGCCCGCCGCCGAACGCGATGACGACGAAGACGAGCACGAAGGTGCCGATGATCTCGGTAATGAGGTTCCAGCCGTAGGAACGGATGGCCGGACCGGTCGCGAACACGCCGAGCTTGTTGGCCGGCTCCGGTTCCTGGTCGAAGTGCTGCTTGTAGGCGAGCCAGACGACGGTGGCACCCAGGATGGCACCAATCAACTGAGCCCCGATGTACGCCGCCACGGACACAGCGTTGACCGGAACCCCCGAGCCGAACTCGGTGGCCCCGGACGACACGAGTCCCAAGGTGACGGCGGGGTTCAAGTGAGCGCCCGAGTTATAGGAGACGATCACGCCGGCGTACACCGCGAGGCCCCAGCCGATGGTGACCATCAGGAATCCGCCGCCGAAGCCCTTGTTCTTGGTCAGGGCGACGTTGGCGACCACCCCGCAGCCCAGCAGGATCAGGAGAGCGGTTCCCACCACTTCCGAGAGGAATACGATACCGAGATTGTCCACGTTGACATCCTTTTAGATTATTGAAATGAAGAAAGCGAAGGAAACGGATAGTAGAAAACCTAGCGACTCGAGACCGCCGGTGGTCCTGACCTTTCTGCACGTTTGTGCAGATCAGCCTTCAAGTCTGCGGGTACGGAGCCGGGCCGGAGGGCAGGCTGCGGGCAGGCGACCGCAGCGCCCGCCCGCCCGCAGGGCAGTCCCGAGCAGTCCCTAGACGGCCGGCACGGCCGGCGTTTCCGCCGGGGCCAGGTGCACGCCGTACATGTCGCGCAGTGTATTCACCGCGGTGTCGACCTCATGCGCGCTCCGGGCGGCGTCCCAGCCGAGGACTGGTGCGAGCACGCCGGCCAGCTCGGTGAGCAGCGGCAGAGTCACTTCGCCGCGGAAAGCGATGCTGGTGCGGCGCAGCAGCAGGTCCATCAGGTGCATGACCGATTCCGCCCGGGCGATGAGCTCGATTTCGCGCCGGGTGTAGCCGGGGTGCTGCATGAGCGGCGCGTCCGGTTCGGCGGTGAGCCAGGTGATCACCTCGGTGGCGCGCGTGCCGTACCGGGTCAGCAGCACATCGGCACGCTCGGCGCCGACCTTGTCGCCGTTGGCGGCAACCCAGACCCCGCGTGCGGCATCCGTCGCCGGGAAGTCTCGACCACCACCGATGGGCAGGCCGACCGTCGAGACGGTGCGCGGCAGGCCGAGCAGGGTCAGGATGTCGCCGCTCAGGTGTTCGGCCAGGGCGCGGAAGGTCGTCCACTTGCCGCCGACCAGGCTCAGCAGGGTGCCGTGCCGGGCGCCGAGCGGGCGCGATTCGATGCGGTAGTCGCGCGAGACGAAACCGGGCGCCTCGTCGTCGTGGCGGGGCAGCGGGCGCACGCCGGCGAACCGGAACACTATCTGCGACCGGTCGACGGCCACCTTTGGGAAAACGTGGTTGACGAGTTCGAAGAAGTAGTCAACCTCGGCCTCGGTGCAGCGCGCCGGCTGAGTCATGTCGTGCTCGAGGTCGGTCGTGCCGACGAGAACGCGGCCCGCAAGCGGGAAGATCAGCACGATGCGGCCGTCTTTGTGCTCGAAAAAGATCTCGCGACCGCCGGTCGCGGCGAGCAGTTCGGGGTTGTCGAGCACGACGTGCGACCCCTTGGTGCCGCCCATATAGGTGCTGGCCTGGCCGAGGGCCGTGTTCGTGAGGTCGGTCCACGGTCCGGACGTGTTGACCACGATGTCGGCCTCGAAGCTGAATTCGGCGCCGGAGACCGTGTTGCGCAGGCGCACACCCGCAGCATCCATGCCGACGGCCTCGATGTAGTTGGCGCTCCGGGCGTGGGTGCCGGCGGCCAGGCCGTCGGCCAGCACGTCGAGGGCGAGGCGCTCCGGGTCGTGCATGGAGGCGTCGTAGTAGGTGGCCGTGTACTTGAGGCCCGGGTTTATCTGCGGCAGCACTTCGAGCGACGCCTTCTTGCCGAGGAATTCATGCCGGGGCACATTGCCGCCGTCGCGGGAGAAGGAATCGTAGAGCATCATGCCGATCTTGATCAGTAGAGCTCCGCGCTCCTGGGCCGCACCCTGTTTGTGGGTGAGGAACCGCATCGGCGCCGACATCACTCCGGAAAAGGTGGAGTAGATCGGAATGGTCGTCTTGAGCGGCTTGACGTAATGGGGGGCGATCTTGAGAAGGCTGTTGCGCTCCTCCACAGACTCCTTGACCAAGCGGAATTCGCCGTTCTCGAGGTAGCGCACACCGCCGTGGATCATGTGCGAGGAGGCCGAGGATGCGCCGGAAACGTAGTCGCCCTTGTCGACGATGGCGACGTCCACGCCCTGCAGGGCCAGATCGCGGAAGGTCGCGATGCCGTTAATGCCGGCTCCGATGATGAGAACTTGAGCGCGGGGGCGGTCCTGGATGGCGGCCTGGGCGGCGGCACCACTGGACTGTGACGGTGCGGAAGATGACTGATCGGGTGTGGACAGCACTGTTCGCTCACTTCTCTGTGGGTGGAGGGGAATTGCTTCTACCCTGCTAGGTTCGACACAAACGGTCAAGAGGTTTGAACATACGTGCAAGGAGTTAAAATGGCCCATCCAGACGATCCGTCCCTGTCGGACCGAACCAGTGACGCGCTCACGGCGGCCCACTTGTATTACATGCAGGACCTGACCATGGAGGCCATCGCGCGGGAACTGCACACCTCCCGCTCCTCGGTGTCCCGTCTGCTCAGCCAGGCCAGAACCAGCGGGTTGGTCGACATCCAGATCCGGTCCCCGCTCGACGCGACGAGCCGGGTGGAGAAGCTCATCCTGAACCGCTTCCAGGTCACCGCGCACGTCGTGCCGGTGCCCGACCACGCCAGCGACGTCGATCGGTTGGAGCGCGTGGCCCTCTCGGTTGCACGGATTCTCGGCGAGTTCTTCGACTCGAACATGATCATGGGCATCGCCTGGGGCTCCACGATGAATGCGGTCAGCCGCCACGTGACCCCTAAACGCACTCACAACGCACAGATCGTGCAGCTGAACGGCGCCGGCAACACACGCAGCACCGGCCTCGACTACGCCAACGAGATCCTGCAGCGGTTCAGCAACGCATTCGGCGCCCGCCTGGAACAGTTCCCGGTTCCCACCTTCTTCGACGACCCGGCCACACGCACGGCGTACTGGCGGGAGCGCGGCTTGCGCCGGCTGTTGGAAATGCAAAGGAACATGGACGTCGCGCTCTTCAGCGTGGGTTCGCCCTTCTCCAACGTCCCCAGCCACGTCTACGTCGGAGGCTACCTGGACGACGACGAGCTCACCGCTCTTAGCGACGCCGGGGTCGTCGGCGACGTCGCGACAGTCTTCTACCGCGCGGACGGCTCGACCGACGGCATCCCGCTCAATGATCGCGGCACCGGCCCGGAACTGTCGGTGCTGCGCCGCACCCCCCGGCGCATCTGCGTCGTCTCGGGCCAGTCCAAGGTGGACAGTCTCCGCGGCGCGCTGGCCGCGAACCTGATCACCGACCTGTTCATCGACGAGAGCAGCGCCCGGGCACTGTGCGAGTGAGCAGACGGAGGCCCGCCGGCAGCCACTGAGGGTTCGTGGCGACCGGCGGGCCGACGGATCAATGCTTCTGCACGTACTTGACGGGAGCGGGCAGGCCGCGCGCCGCGCGCACGGACCGCGAGAGCCCCTCGATCGACTTGAGGGCGTCGAGAACGTCGTCTGCAGTGACCACGAACGGCATGTTGTGAATCGTCTCACCCGGCAGGGTTGACGCCGTGGCGATGGCCCTCAGCTCCTTCTCGTCGTCCAGGCTGAGACCGATCTCGGTCAGCGTGGTGGGCAATCCGACGAGAGTGGTGAACTCGATGAAGTCTTCCACCTCGGTGCGTGGCGCGCCCTCGAGGACCAGCTGGGTCAGCGAGCCGATGTTCACCTTCTGACCGTGGGTGAGACCGTGGGTCTGCGGGGCCGCGGTCAGGCCGTTGTGGATGGCGTGGGCGGCGGCCAGACCGCCCGACTCGAAACCGAGTCCGGACAGAAGCGTATTCGCCTCCACCAGCTTCTCGAGAGCAGGTGTGACCAGGTTGTCACGCACGGCATCGAGGGCCGGAAGGGCGTTCTCCCAGATGACGTCCCACGACAACTTGGCCAGCGCGGTGCCGGTCTGGGTCGGCAGCCCCCCGGCCATCGTGGTCGCATGGGCAGCCGCCGTGGCCCGGGCTTCGAGCCAGGTCGCCAGCGCGTCGCCGACTCCGGCGATGAGGAACTCGACCGGCGCGTTGGCCACGATCTGGGTGTCGATCAGCACGAGGTCGGGGTTGCGCGGGAAGAAACGGTATTCGACAAACTCGCCCTCCTCCGTGTAGATCACCGAGAGTGCGGAGGTGGGAGCGTCGGTCGACGCCACGGTGGGCACGCTGACCCAACGAATTCCAGCCAGGAAGCCGGCGGCCTTGGCCGAGTCGATCGTGCTTCCGCCGCCCAAGCCGATGATCACGTCGGCCGTGGTTACGCGGATCTTCTCGACCAGCGCGTCGACCGCGGACGCAGTCGCAAAGCGGTCGAATTCGACCCGTTCGACGCGGAGGCCGGCAGCAGCGAAGCTCGCCGAGACCTGCTGCCCTGCGAAACCCCACACGACGTCATCAGCGACGATCAGGGGGGCGGAGCCGATCTGGGATACGAATTCGCCGAGGCGATCGATCGCTCCCTTGCCTTGGACGTAACGTCCGGGGCTCATGACTGTGCGGATTGAAGTGGTCATCGTGGAACTTCTTCCTGGTCGAACTGCGTCTACATCTTTGTGGGACGGTGGCGGTGAACCGGTCTTCCGGGGCACAGATTTCACATTACGCCCGCCGATTCGACCGACATCGGCTGCCCTGCAGCGGGCGACCGTGCGAGCGCACCCTCCGAGCGGTTTCCGGCACATCCGCCCAGTCTGATGTCACGGCTCAAAGATCGGATCTGACGCACAAACACGCGCTCTTAGCCAATTTTTTGAATGCTATTCAGGATTTACAGGAAATACGTCGCTGTTTCTGAAAGCCAGCGTTGCACATTTGTGCAGATCGGACGCCCGGGAGGGGCCGACACCGGCAGCTACGCCCGTGTCGGCTCCAGCAGGAGCGCGGCGGCGGATCGCGCCGCGCCGGCGCTGCCGGCGGCGACCGCGGCGAGTGCGGCATCCCGGCACTGGTCCACCGTCACGCCGCGTAGGAACTCGGCCACGCCGCCCAGGGCTCGCGGGGACATCGACAGGCTGGTCGCCCCGAGCCCCACCAGGATGGCGGCAAGCATCGGATCTGCCGCGGCCTCACCGCAGACCCCGACCGGCTTGCCGGCCGCCAGACCGGCCTGGCAGGCCTCCCGGATCATCCGCAAGACCGCCGGCTGCCAGGGGTCGTTGAGCAGGGCGAGCTCCCCCATCAGCCGATCGGCGGCCATGGTGTACTGGGCGAGGTCGTTGGTCCCCAGACTCGCGAAGTCCACCCGTTCGAGGATGGGGCCAGCCGTGATAGCGGCGGCGGGAGTCTCGATCATCACGCCCACGTTGTGCAGGCCGTGCGCGGCACAGCGGGCCGCGAAGTCCACGGACTCGTCGACGGTCGCGATCATCGGCGCCATGACGCCGACGTCGGCGTCTTCCGCGGCGGCCGCCGCTGCGATGGCCTGCAGCTGGGTGTCCAGCAGTTCCGGCCGCTGCCACGCTGTGCGATACCCCCGGATGCCCAGGGCAGGGTTGACTTCGTCGGCCGCCGTGACGAAGGCCAGCGGCTTGTCGGCTCCCGCATCCAGCGTTCGGATAGTGACCTTCTTCCCGGGGAATCCGGCGAACACCTGCCGGTACGCGGCGACCTGTTCGTCGAGTCCCGGAGCCTCGGCGTGGTCGAGGAAGCAGAATTCGGTGCGAAAGAGGCCGACACCCTCGGCGTTCGCCTCGATCGCGGCGGCAACGCTGTCAGGCGAAGCCACGTTCGCGAGGAGCTGCACGCGGTGCCCGTCCCTGGTCCTTCCCGTACCGTCGAAGGTGATCACCCGGCGGATCTGTTCCTCGGCTCGCAACACTTGGTCGCCGGTGGGGTCCACGACGATCTCACCGGTCGTGCCGTCAACGATCACCATGCTTCCCTCGGGCAGGTCCATCGCATCGCGGGCCGCCACCACGGCAGGCAAGCCAAGCGCCCGCGCGAGAATGGCCGTATGGGAGGTGGGCCCGCCCTCGACGGTGACGATCGCCCGACACACCGTGGGGTCGATCAGCGCCGTGTCGGCGGGGGCCAGGTCCCGGGCCACGAGCACATACGGCTCCACACGATCCGGCAGGCCCGGTGCCGGTCGGCCGAGCAACTCGGACACGATGCGGTTGCGCACGTCGTGCAGGTCCGAGACACGTTCGGCGAGGAGCCCACCCTGCTCCTTAAAAACCGCTGTGACCTCGCTCACAGCCGCCCAGACGGCACGCTCCGGAGTGTGGCCCTGCCCGGTCACTCGGGAAACGGCAGCATCGATCAGCCCGGGATCCGCCGCCATCAGCGCCGTTGCCTCCAGGATCCCACGCGCCGCTCCCGACACCCGGGCCGCCTTGTCCCGCAGGGCCAGGGCTACGGATGCCGCGGCGGCCACGATCCTCTCCGCGGCCGCCGCTCGCTCGCGCAGGGGGAGTGCGACTGCCGGCCCCGGCTCGTTCACCGGTTCCTGCATCCGCACGATCGGACCGACGGCGAAGCCGGGGCTCACGCCCAGAGGCCCGCTCGACGGCGCCCCGCCCTGCGGCCGGGCCTGCGGCCGCGACGCGGAACGCGCCGGCCTGGGCGCGGGAGCGTGGGCGGCCGCGAGCTCGCCGAAGCCCTTCCCGACCAGTTCACTCACGGCCTCGAGCGCCTCCACAGCCTGCCGCCCGGCCGCCGCGACGGAGATCGTGTCGCCCTTCCGGGCGCCGACGGTCAACAGGGCAGTCGGGCTGTTAGCCGGCACCGGAGGCCGGCCGGTACGGAGGTTGGCGACCGTCACCGTCGCCTCAAAGGCGCTGATGGCGGTGACGAGCATCGAGACCGGTCTCGCGTGCAGGCCGTCGGGGTTCAGCAACGTCACCTCGATCGTGTGTTCCGCCGCCGGGCCGGAGTCGACCGGCAGGCCGGCCGGGTCCTCGTCGCCCAGGTGACTTTGCTTGGCACGAAGAGCACCTCGGGCCTCACGTTCCACTTCGTCAAGGGTGGCGCCACCCGCCGCGCGCACCACTGCCGCCATCAGGCCCTCTACGAAGGGACCGCTGCTGAGCCGGACGGGCAGGTCGGGGTCGTCCGAGAACTCCAGCGCCATTTCCGCGCTCATCACAGCCGATCCCAGATCCATCATCACGAGCACGCCCTCGGGAGAGGAAACCTCGGCGATGGCCTCGGCGACTTTGGACGCGTCCGTTCCGATCACCCCTGCGCCGGCACCGGCTGCGATCGCGATGGCCGGGCCGTTGACCCCGACCATTTCCACTGCGAGGTCCACTGCTGCCTGCGCGAGCCGGGGGCTGTGCGATACCACTACGATTCCGATCACGATCTACTCCTTGTCGAGGATCTCGGCCAGAGCCTGGAAAAGCAGCGACGTCGACGCGGCTCCCGGGTCGATGTGGCCGATGCTGCGTTCCCCCAGGTAACTGGCCCTGCCCTTGCGGGCGATCAGGGGTGCGGTGGCATCCCGCCCCGCTTGTGCAGCGGAGTAGGCAGCACGGGCCGCCGAGGAGATATCGGAGAAAACGACGAGGTCGGCGTCGAACGCGTCGAGCGCGGGAGCGAGGACGTCGAACATGGTCTTATCCCCGGCCTCGGCCTTGCCGCGGGCAACGACGCCGCCCAGCCCTGCACGAAGCGCGGCCGCCAGGCCGGGCGCGTCCAGGGTGCTGACCGGTCCTGCCGAGGTACCGATCCGCAGGAAGAAGGTGCCGTACAGGGGGCCGCTGGCACCACCCACGGACGTCACCAGGGTCATGCCCACGCCCTTGAACAGTTCGTCGACGGCCACGACCGGTGAGGCCTGGATTTTCTCGAGGACCGCATCCATGCCGCGGGTCATGTTCGAGCCGTGGTCCGCGTCGCCGATGGCCGAATCCAGTTCGGTGAGGTAGGAGACCTGCTCGGTCACCAAGTCGCGAAAACGGGTGAGCCAGCCGGTGAGCTGGTCAAGGCTGATCGTGTCATTCGTCATGGTGCTAGATTCCCCAGCGCAGCCCGGCGGTGTTCACCGGCGCATCCCACAGATGAAGCAGGTCCTCGTCGGCCTTGAGGATCGTGACGGAGCAGCCCGCCATGTCCAGCGCGGTGATGTAGTTGCCCACGAGGGAGCGGGCAACCGTGATGCCGGCGGCGTCGAGGATCTTCCTGACTTCGGCATACATGACATAGAGCTCGATCAACGGGGTTCCGCCCAGCCCATTCACCATCACGATCGTCGGGGCGCCGGTGAAGTCCAGGTCGGCGAGGATCGGCTCGACGAGCAGACGGGCAACCTCGGCGGCCCCGGCCAGCGGCACCCGGCGGCGGCCCGGCTCCCCGTGAATGCCCACGCCGATCTCCATCTCGCCTTCGGCAAGTTCGAAGGTCGGTTTCCCGGCCGCGGGAACCGTGCAGCTGCTGAGGGCCACGCCCATGGAACGGCCGGACTCATTGACCTGGCGGGCCACCGCGGTGACGGCCGCGAGGTCGCGGCCTTCCTCGGCTGCCGCACCCGCGATCTTCTCGAGCAGGACAGTGGTTCCGACGCCCCGGCGGCCTGCGGTGAAGGTGGAATCCTCGACCGCGACGTCGTCGTTGACGACCACGACGGCAACCTCGATCCCGGTCTCAGCCGCGGCCAGTTCCGCGCCCATTTCGAAGTTCATCACGTCGCCCGTGTAGTTCTTGACGATGTGCAGCACGCCCGCTCCGCTGTCCACGACTTTCGTGGCCTCGAGCATCTGGTCGGGTGTCGGCGAGGTGAAGACCGCCCCGGCGCAGGCCGCGTCAAGCATTCCCACACCGACGAAACCGCCGTGGAGCGGCTCATGGCCGGTTCCCCCACCAGAGAGCAGGGCGACTTTGCCTGCTCTGGTCGGGTCTGTCCGGTAGATGATGCGGTTGACGTGGTCGACGCGAAGTTCCGGGTGTGCGGCCGCCACGCCGATGAGGGAATCGGCGAGAACCGTCTCCGGGGAATTGATTAGTTTCTTCATGTTGAGACCTCCAGGATTATCTTCATGTTTGCTCTCCGTTGAACTTTTCGAGCTGGATCCGCGAGACACTTTCCCTCGCGACTCAAAGAAATACAGAACGCAATTCGATAATGTCGAATATCCTCCAGAGAGTGGCCCAATGTCAACACGTCGCATGAAGACGCGTTGGTGACGCGGCATACTTAAGGAATCAACCGGAGGTGCAGCTGTGATTCAAGCCATCGATCGTGCGGCGAAAGTGCTGTCGACGTTGCAGGGCGCACGCCACCTCGGCATAACCGAACTCGCCACCGAACTCTGGTTGCCGGTCTCGACCGTGCACGGCATCGTCAAATCGCTGCAGGGCCACGGTCTTGTCGCGCAGGAGCCTGGCGGCACCCGGTACATGCTCGGCCCGGCCCTGCTCAAACTCTCGAATGTCTACCTCGACACGCTCGACGTGCGCGCGCGGGCCATGCGCTGGACCCTCGAACTCGCGCGCAGAACCGGACTGTCCACACGTCTGGGGGTGCAATTGTTCGACGAGGTCATCATCATTCACCACAACCAGCGGCCTGACGGCAGCCAGCAGATGCCCGAAACGGGCCTGTCCATCCCGGCCCACGCCTCGGCAATGGGCAAAGTCCTCCTCGCATACAGTCCGGAATACGCCTCCGGACTGCTGGGGAGGCCCCTGCGCAGTCTCACCGGCGCCACGATCACCGACCCGGCTCAGCTGGCCATCCAATTCGTGTCGATCGTGAGCAACGGCATCGCCACCGAAGAGGACGAGGCCGTGCTGGGCGAGTCGTCGATCGCGGCGCCCGTGGTCGACACCCGCGGCAATGTCATAGCCGCGGTCGCCGTTGTCGTACCGTCGAGCGAGTGGCCTCCCGACTCCAGCGTGCTGAACGGATTGCGTGAGACGGCCCGGAACATCTCCCGGGAACTCGGCGCCAGCACCTGGCCGCCGCGGGCCCCCCAACCGGCCGTCGCCGCGCATCCGCAGTCGTGAGCGCCCATCGCAGGCCGCACTCTCGAACGGGAATTTTTCTATGGCCGACGCGTTGGGATATAACTAGTAGTAGTTATATGAAACGTGCTCCGGGGTCGGTGTAAGTCCGAACCGGCGGTGAAAGTCCGCGACCCGTGCCGCTCCCAAAGCGGAACGGTTGAGCTGGTGAAATTCCAGCACCGACGGTTAAAGTCCGGATGAGAGGCGCACGAGTCGATGGACCATTCCGGTCGGTCGGCGGGTTTCGCAACCCACATGGTGTTCGCCGCACCGAAAACCCGGAGTTCGTTGCACCAACGGACAGGACGGGAATGACGGACCAAGCGGCGCTCGAGGCCACCATGCGGCGTGCGCTCGCGCTGGCCGCGAATGGGCCGGCCACAGGCCCGAACCCCCGCGTCGGCTGTGTTCTCCTCGACGATTCCGGGCAGGTCCTGGCCGAAGGCTGGCATCTCGGCGCCGGAACCCCCCACGCCGAGGTTGTCGCCCTGAGCCGGCTCACCGCCGGCGCCGCCCGCGGTGCCACCGCCGTCGTCACCCTCGAACCCTGCAACCACACCGGCCGCACCGGCCCCTGCTCGCTCGCCCTGATCGACGCCGGCGTCCGCCGGGTCGTCTACGCCGTCGCCGACCCCGGCGTCGGCTCCTCGGGCGGGGCCGACCGGCTCCACGGCGCCGGAATCGACGTCACCGGCGGGCTGCTCGCCGACGAGGTCGAACCATTCCTCGCCGACTGGCTCGTCGCCGCCCGTCTCGGGCGCCCGTTCGTGACGCTCAAGTGGGCGTCGAGCCTCGACGGGCGCGCGGCGGCCGACGACGGGACCAGCCGCTGGATCACCGGACCGGAGGCCCGGCAGGACGTGCACCGGCGGCGCGCGGCAGCCGGCGCCATCCTCGTCGGCACCGGCACCGCGCTCGCCGACGACCCTGCCCTGACCGCCCGCGACGCCGCTGGAAAGCTTCTGCCCACGCAGCCGGTGCCGGTCGTGATCGGCACCCGCGGCATCCCCAACGACGCCGCCCTCCGCGCCCACCCGCATCCGCCCCTCTTCTTCGCCACCGACGATCTGCTGGCCGTGCTGCACGACCTGCACCGGCGCGGCATCCGTCACGCCTTCATCGAGGGTGGGCCCACTCTCGCCAGTGCGTTCGTCGCGGCCGGGCTGGTCGACGAGTACCTCGTGTACCTCGCGCCCACGCTGCTCGGCGGCGCCCGGCTCGCCCTGGGCGACATCGGGGTGGCCGGCATCACCGACCAGCGCCGCCTGGCCATCGACCATTACGACCGACTCGGCGACGATCTCCTCATCGTCGCCCGGCCGAGATAGGACAATCATGTTCACCGGAATCATCGAGGAACTCGGCCAGGTCGAGAAGGTGGAGCGATCCACGGATGCCGCCCGCCTCACCATCCGCGGCCCGAGAGTCGTAGCCGACGCCGGCCACGGCGACTCGATCGCGGTCAACGGCGTCTGCCTCACCGTGGTGGAGCGAACCGGCGACACCTTCACCGCCGACGTGATGGCCCAGACCCTTCTCATGTCCACCCTCGATGCCGCCCGCGCCGGCAGCCCGGTCAACCTCGAGCGCGCCGCCCTTGTCGGCGACCGCCTGGGCGGCCACATCGTGCAGGGCCACATCGACGGCACCAGCACTCTGCTGGCCGTCACCCCCGGTGAGGCCTGGCGGGTGCTGCGGTTCAGCCTCTCCGCCGAACTCGCCCCGCTCGTGGTGGGCAAGGGCTCCATCGCCGTGGACGGCGTCTCGCTGACCGTCAGCAACATCAGCCCGGCGAGCGAACCGGACCAGTGGTTCGAAGTCTCGCTCATCCCCGAAACCCTCACCGTTACGACGCTGGGACAGCGCACGATCGGCGATCACGTCAACATCGAAACCGACATCCTGGCCCGCCACGTGGAGCGCATGCTCGCCCTGGCGGACGCCGGATCGAAAAGGAGCCACTCATGAGCCTCGCCGACATTCCTACCGCGCTGGATGCCCTCCGGCTCGGGAAACCGGTCATCGTCGCCGACGACGAGGGCCGTGAGAATGAGGGCGATGTGATCATCTCCGCCCAGATGGCCACGCAGGAGTGGATCGCCTGGACCGTGCGGTACTCCTCCGGCTTCATCTGCGCGCCGATGACCAACGACCTAGCCGACAAGCTCGATCTGCCGGTGATGGTGCCGAACAATGAGGACCCCCGCGGCACGAACTACACGGTGTCGGTCGACGCGGCCGACCGGCTCAGCACCGGGATCAGCGCGGCCGACCGCGCGCACACCCTGCGCGTGCTGGCCGATCCGGCCTCGACGCCGTCCAGCCTGCACCGGCCCGGCCACATCATGCCGCTGCGTGCGAGGGATGGCGGTGTGCGCGAGCGGGACGGCCACACGGAGGCGGCCGTCGACCTGATGAAACTGGCCGGCCTCGTACCGGTCGCCGGAATTTGCGAGATCGTCGCCGAAGACGGCGAGATGATGCGCCTGCCCGGGCTCCTCGCCCTCGGCGAGCGCGAGGGCGTGCTGGTGATCACCATCAAGGACCTGATCGCCTACCTGCAGGAGTTCCACACCGACACCGAGCTGCCCACAGTCAGCCCGATCCTCGAATCGCCGCGGGTGGACTTCGAGGTGGAGACCACGGTGCCCACCCGGCACGGCTACTTCCAGGTGCGCGCCTACCGGGACCGGATGACCGGCGCCGACCACGTGGCCATCGTCTCCGGCACCCCCGCCGACGGCGCGATCGTGCGGGTGCACTCCGAGTGCCTCACCGGTGAGGCGTTCGGCTCGCTCAAATGCGAGTGCGGGCCTCAACTGGATGCCGCCCTGGAGACCATTCAGGAGCTCGGCGGCGTCGTCGTCTACCTGCGCGGCCAGGAGGGCCGCGGCATCGGGCTGATCAACAAGCTGCGCGCCTACAAGCTGCAGGAGGACGGCCTGGACACCTTCGACGCCAACGTGGCGCTGGGCCTTCCCGCCGACTCCCGAGACTACGGCGCCGCCACGGCCATCCTGCACGACCTGGGCCTGTCCGCCGTGCGGCTGCTGACCAACAACCCGGAGAAGGTGCGCCAGCTCGAGGCGCACGGCATCACCGTGACCGAGCGAGTGCCGCTCGTCGTCGGCGTCGGCACGCACAATCAGGACTACCTGGCCGTCAAGCGCGACCGGATGGGCCACCACATCACAGAAGCAGACATGCTGAAAGGAATCGCACTATGAGCGGAGCAGGCTCCCCGGAGATCGAGATCGACGGAACCGGGCTGGACATCGTGATCGTCGCCGGACGCTGGCATGACGTGATCACCGACGGGCTGATCGCCGGTGCGACCCGGGTGCTCGAGGCATCCGGTGCCCGCTACTCGCTCGTGCGGGTTCCCGGCAGCTTCGAGCTGCCGGTTGCGTGCAAGGTGGCCCTCGACAACGGCGCCGACGCGGTTGTCGCGCTCGGCGTGATCATTCGTGGCGGCACCCCGCACTTCGAGTACGTGTCGTCGGCGGCAACGGATGGCCTCACCCGGGTGGCGCTGGACACCGGCAAGCCGGTGGGTTTCGGCGTGCTCACCCTCGACGACGAGCAGCAGGGCCTGGACCGGGCGGGCCTGCCCGGCTCGAAGGAGGACAAGGGCGAGGAGGCGGCCGCGGCGGCCATCGCGACCGCTCAGCTGCTGCAGAAGCTGCGCGAGTAAGACACGACCATAATGCGGCGGCATCCGTATCGTTTCCGGAGCGTGGGCCGAGGATTAGCGGAGCCGAGACTCCGGACGTAGGGTGCAAGGGCGGCTGTCACAAACGGCCGCCCTTCTCGACTTCCCGCACCTGTACTCTCGACCGGAAACGAGACCACGGCGCTGCCGGCGTCGTTCGCCGTCTTCGGCGCGGCCATGGTGGCCCGCCCCATCGGCGCGCTGGTCTTCGGCCACTTCGGCGACAAGAGGGGCCGCAAGGCCACTCTCGTCGGGGCACTGCTGACCATGGGCATCGCGACCTTCCTGATCGGGGTGCTGCCCACCTACGCCATGATCGGCTGGCTCACGCCGGACCTGCTCGTGGTCCTGCGCCTCGCCCAGGGCTTCGCACTCGGCGGGGAGTGGTCCGGCGCCGCGCTGGTCGCGACCGAGAACGCCCCGGTCGGCAAGCGCGCCTGGTACGGCACGTTCCCGCAGGTCGGCGCCCCGCTCGGCTTCATCATCGCCAACGGCCTGTTCCTGGCCATCGCACTGGCCCTGCCCGGTGATGACCCGACCCGCTGACGACCCGACCCGCCCCTCGGACGCGTTCCTCGAGTGGGCGTGGCGCATCCCGTTCCTCTTCTCCGCGGTGATGGTCGTCGTCGGCCTCTGGGTACGCCCGCGCCTAGTCGAATCCGACGCCTTCACACAGGTCGTCGCCACCAAGCGTGTGGAGAAACTGCCGCTCGCGGCCGTGTTCCGGTCGCACTGGCGCCAGCTGATCCTCGGCACCTTCATCATGCTGGCCACTTACGTGCTGTTCTTCGGCGTGTTCACGTTGGCCTCCGGCCCCTGGGCCGACAGGCACGGGCGCCGCAAGACCCTGATCTTCGTGACCCTGGCGATCATCGGATTCGGCCTGCTCTTCGTGCCGCTGATGGGAATGACCTTCGGGCCGATGGGCGCGCTGCTGCCCGAGTTGTTCCCGACCAGCGTGCGCTACACCGGCTCCGCTTTCGCGTACAACATGAGCTCGATCCTCGGGGCGGCGGTGGCTCCGTTCATCGCGATCTGGCTGTGGACCCTCGGCGAGGGCAGCCCGTTCTGGGTCGGCGTCTACCTCTCGGTGATGGCCGTGATCGCCCTGGTCGCCCTGCTGCTGAGCCGCGAGACCCGCGACATCGACATCGACCACTGACCTGGCTCTCGGCTGGCTCTCGACCGGCTCTCGACCACCGGTGGTCGAACCTGTCGAGACCCGGGTCAGTCGAGGAACAGGGTGCGCAGGCGCCGGGTCGTGAAGGCCAGGCCGAGCAGGATCAGAGGTCTCGCCGGTGCGGGTCGAGACGGCGCCCAGCCTGCGCATGGTGGTGGACTTGCCGGCCCCGTTCGGGCCGAGCAGTCCGAAGGATTCGTCGGGCGCCACCTCGAAGGAGATGCCGTCCACGGCGGCGAAATCCTGGTGCCTCGTGACGAGATTTCGGGCCACGACGACGGGCTCCGGCACGGTTCCCTGCTGGAGACCGCCGGGCCCATCCCAAGCGGGATGCGGTTAAGATCATTCAGTGAGTACCCCCAGCAACCCCCGTTCCGCCGCCCGCCCGCCCACCAGCACGGCCGGTCGCACGGCCGGTCGCGGACGCCTCGGCCGGATGGGGCGCCGCGACGATGCCGGCGGACCCCGCGCGACGTTCAGCCAGTTGGTCCCGTATCTGCTCGAGCACAAGAAGGTGCTCGGCTTCGTCATCGTACTCAGCATCCTCGGCGCCCTCGCCAGCCTCGCCCAGCCGCTCCTGGTCAGCCAGGTCATCACCATCGTGCAGGAGGGTGACGCGCTCGGCAGCCTGGTGTGGGCGCTGGTCGCACTCGTCGTCATCTCCGCCCTGATCAGCGGCTACCAGCACTATCTGCTGCAGCGCACCGGTGAGGGCGTCGTGCTCTCCAGCCGCCGCAAACTGATCGGGCGGATGCTCCGCCTTCCGATCAGCGAATTCGACACCCGCCGCACCGGCGACCTGGTCTCCCGGGTGGGGTCGGACACCACGCTGCTGCGGGCCGTGCTCACCCAGGGTTTGGTCGAGGCGATCGGCGGGTCGCTCACGTTCGTCGGCGCGCTCATCGCCATGCTCGTGATCGATCCGGTGCTGCTCGGCCTGACGGTACTGGTGATCGCCGTGTCGGTGGTCACCGTCACACTGCTGTCGCAGCGCATCCGTGCCGCCAGCCTCGCCGCGCAGGCCAAGGTCGGCGACCTCGCCGCCAGTGTCGAGCGCGCCATCAGCGCGGTGCGCACCGTGCGTGCCTCGAACGCCACCGACCGGGAGATCGCCGCCGTCGAGGAGGACGCCAAGGGCGCCTGGCGGATGGGCATCCAGGTCGCGAGGATCTCGGCCCTCGTCGTGCCGATCGCCGGCATCGCCATGCAGGTGTCGTTCCTGGTCGTGCTGGGCGTGGGCGGCTTCCGCGTGGCCAGCGGCACCATCACGATCGCGGACCTGATCGCGTTCATCCTGTTCCTGTTTCTGATGATCGTGCCGCTCGGCCAGGCGTTCGGCGCGATCACCTCCGTGAACGCCGCGCTCGGCGCCCTCGGCCGCATCCAGGAGATCATCGACCTGCCCACCGAGGACCAGTTCGACCGCGACATCGCCCCTCTGGCCATCACGGTCGGCGCCGCCAACGAGTCGGTGCGGCCGGATGCCCCGGCGATCTCGTTCGAGAACGTGCAGTTCGGCTACCTGGTCGCCTCGGCAGCGACGGATGCCGCGGGTGCGGAGGCCGGGTCGGAGGCCGGGCCGCAGGCCGGTGCTGCCGGTGTCGGCCGTGTTGCCGGCGCCGCAGCCGGTGCGGGGACTATCGGCTCTGCTGCGGCCGCGTCGGCGGATTCCGCCGCTCTTTCCGGTGCCGGGCGTTCCGCTCACACGGCTTCCGATGCCGAGCTCGTCGCCGCCGAGAACGCGATGATCGAGACCGCCGTCGCGGCTCCGTTCGTGCTCGAGACCGCCATCGTGGTTCCGGCCGTGATGGAGGCCGTGCTGGCCGAACCCGACCTCGTCGAGGCAGATCTCGCGGCCGCTGACCGCTCCGCGGCCGCGGCCGACCGTGCTGCCGAACAGGCGACCGAACGGGCGACCGAGCGCAGCGACGCCGACGCCGCCGGCAAGCCCCGCCCGGTGCTCCGCGGCGTCTCCTTCGACGCCCCGCGCGGCAAGCGCACCGCCCTGGTCGGCCCGTCCGGTGCCGGCAAGAGCACCATCCTGGCCCTGATCGAGCGCTTCTACGACCCGACCGGAGGCGTTGTGCGCATGGGGGGACTGGACATCCGCACCCTCGACCGCACCGCGCTGCGCTCGCAGATCGGCTACGTCGAACAGGACGCCCCCGTGCTGGCCGGTTCGCTGAGAGACAACCTGACCCTGTCCACGCCCGACGCCACCGACGAGGAGTGCATCGCCGTGCTGCACGCCGTGAACCTCTCCGAGGTGCTCGAGCGCGACCCGGCCGGGCTGGGCGCGGCGGTCGGCGAGTCCGGCGTGATGCTCTCCGGCGGCGAACGCCAGCGGCTGGCGATCGCGCGCGCCCTGCTGGCCGCGCCGCCCATCCTGCTGCTGGACGAGTCCACCTCGAGTCTCGACGGCGTCAACGAGCAGAAGATGCGGGCCGCGATCGACGCGGTCGCCGTGGACCGTACCCTGATCGTGATCGCGCACCGCTTGTCGACCGTGGTCGACTCCGACCAGATCGTGGTGCTCGACCACGGTCAGGTCATCGGCACCGGCACGCACTCCGAGCTGGTCGCCTCGACGCCGCTCTACCGCGAGCTCGCCAAGCACCAGCTGCTCGTTTAGCCTGGACTGCCCGAACCAATTCGACGGAGAATTTAGTCGAAACCGCCAGTTTTGGGCCTGAAACACCCGATCTAGCCAAAATCTCCGTCGAATTCGTAAGGCGCATGTGGCCCTGTCAGCGCGCGGACAGCGGGTAGGTGGGCGGGTTACAGGGCGGGTAACAGGGCGGGTAGTAGTGCGGCCGGGACCGCGGGCGGTCAGCGGCGCGCGAAGCGCAGGGTTACCAGTTGGAAGGGACGCAGCTCGATCGTCAGCGCGGAGCCATCGGCGGCGAACGGAGCCCGCGGCGCGGTCAGGGGGCGTTCCAGCAGGTCGGTTTCGGTGGCATCCGTCGCGGCGAAGTGACGGATGACCCGCACCCGCGACCCGTGCGCCTCGTAGAGCCGCACGATCAGATCCCCGCTGCGGTCCTCGGCCAGCTTGACCGCCTCGACCATGACGGCCGGGTGGTCGACCTCGATCAACGGATCCACGCGGGTCGCTCTCACCCCGGTCACCGAACAAGGCGGCAGGCTCAGTCGGTACCCCTCCGCGACCGCCTCGGGGATACCGGCGCAGGCCCGCAGCGACACGGATGCCCGGTGCACCGCCGGGCGCAGCCGCGCCGGCACGAACCGGTCGATGCGTTTCTCCACGAGTCCGCCGTCGTCTTGCACCGCACCTGCGACTTCCCGCCGGGCACCGCCGCCCGACTGGCAGCATCGTACGACCACCCCCCGGCCCCGCACGTCCGCCACTGCGGGCGCTCGTGAACCAATTCGACGGAGATTTTCGGATCTGAAGCGGTTTACACACCCGAAACAGCCCCACGGAAGCAAAATCTCCGTCGAATTCGTCAGGCAACGGATGCCGCAGCGCACCAGCGGCGCCGAGCTCCGCTACGCGTTTCGGAGGTTGTAGCGCACGCTCGCGAGCTCGGAGAGCAGCGCCGGCGGCACCCGGTCGCCGAACTTGGCGAAGTACTCCTCAGTGAGGTCGCACTCGGCCAGCCAGGAGGCCGGGTCGATCGCAAAGAGCTGCTCGACATCCGCGTCGGCCAGGTCCAGACCCTTCAGGTCGAGGCCACCCTGGACCGGGAGGTGTCCGATCGGGGTGTCCACGGCATTCGCGAAGCCTTCGACGCGGCGCACGATCCACTCGATCACACGGGAGTTCTCGCCGAAACCGGGCCAGAGGAAGCTTCCGTCCGCGCCCTTGCGGAACCAGTTCACCTGGAAGATCTCCGGCGCCTTGCCGCCGAGACCACGGCCGACCTTGAGCCAGTGCGCCCAGTAGTCCGCCATGTTATAGCCGCAAAAGGGGAGCATCGCGAACGGGTCGCGGCGCAACTCGCCGACGGTGCCCTCGGCGGCCGCGGTCTTCTCCGAGGAGATGGTCGCGCCCATGAACACGCCGTGCTTCCAGCTGCGGGCCTGGGCCACCAGCGGCACGTTCGTCGCGCGGCGTCCGCCGAAGAGGATGGCGTCGATCGGCACGCCGCCGAAGGCCTCCCAGTCGTCGGCGATCGACGGGCACTGCGCCGCAGCAACCGTGAAGCGGGAGTTGGGGTGGGCGGCCGGGCGGCCGGAGGCGGGCGTCCAATCCTTGCCCTCCCAGTCGATCAGGTGGCTGGGAGTGGTCTCGGTCAGACCCTCCCACCACACGTCGCCGTCGTCGCGCAGTGCGACGTTCGTGAAGATCGTGTTGCCCCAGACGGTGGCCACGGCGGTCGGGTTGGTGACCTCGCCGGTTCCGGGGGCCACACCGAAGAAGCCGGCCTCCGGGTTGATCGCGTACAGCCTCCCGTCGGGCCCGGGGCGCAGCCAGGCGATGTCGTCGCCAATGGTCTCGACCTTCCACCCGGGGATGGTCGGGCGCAGCATCGACAGGTTCGTCTTGCCGCAGGCCGACGGGAAAGCCGCGGCCAGGTGCGACACGCCGCCCTCCGGGGAGGTTACCTTGATCAGGAGCATGTGCTCGGCCAGCCAGCCCTCGTCGCGGGCCATGACGGATGCGATCCGCAGCGCGAACGACTTCTTCGAGAGCAGCGCGTTGCCGCCGTAGCCCGAGCCGAAGGACCACACCTCGCGGGTCTCCGGGAACTGCACGATGTACTTGGTGTCGTTGCACGGCCAGGAGACGTCCCCACGGCGGCGCCCCTCGGCGTCGACCAGCGGGTAGCCCACGCTGTGCACGGTGTGCACCCAGGGGGCTCCGGCCTCGATCATGTGCAGCACCTTCTGGCCCATGCGCGTCATGATGCCCATGTTCAGCACCACGTAGGGCGAGTCGGTGATCTCCACGCCGAGCTGGGAGATGGGGCCGCCAAGCGGGCCCATCGAGAACGGCACGATGTACATCGTGCGCCCGCGCATGCTGCCCGCGAAGACTCCCTGCAGCTCGCCCCGCATCGCGTCCGGGTCGGCCCAGTTGTTGGTGGGGCCGGCATCGCCCGGGCCGACCGAGCAGATGAAGGTGCGGTCCTCGACGCGCGCCACGTCCGACGGGCTCGTGCGGGCCAGGTAGCTGTTGGGGCGCCACTCCGGGTTCAGGTGAATGAGCTTGCCCTCGGCTACGAGCTGTTTCGCGAGCACATCGGCTTCGCGCAACGATCCGTCGCACCAGACGACGGCGTCGGGCTGGGTCAGCCGGGCAATTTCGTCCACCCAGGCCTGAAGGTTGGGGTCGGTGGTGCCGGCAACATAGCGGGACTCGCCCCCGCCGGTCTCAAGTCGGGAATTCGCGATTGTCATCTCCTGGCCTTTCGTGGTCAATCCGGCGTGAACCAGTGGTCTGCAGTCGTGGGGGGACGCAAATACGCCCCCATCTCCACAATGATCCACCGATGCCACCGGTGCCGGAAGTGCTCAGGTTAAGAACAGCGAATCTTTCGTTATCGTTAAGGAATGTCGACACGTGCCGCTGATCTGATCACCCTGGGACTCCGTGTCCGTCATTTCCGGGCCGAGCGCGGCTTCACGCTCGACCAGCTCGGCGAGCAGGTCGGCATGGCCGGGAGCCAGCTCTCCCTGATCGAGAACGGCCGCCGCTCCCCCAAGCTGTCGACGTTGCAGGACATTGCCACCGCCGTCGACGTGGAGCTCACCGACCTGCTCAAAAACGAAGCGCCGAACACGCGGGCCGCACTCGAGATCGAGCTGGAGCGCGCGCAGCGCAATCCGCTCTACGGCGCCCTCGGCCTGCCGCGGGTGAAGATGACCAAGGGCATGCCGATGGCGGCGCTCGAGTCCCTTCTCGGTCTGCACCGCGAACTCGCCCGCCGCGCCAGCGAAGCCATCGCCACGCCGGAAGAGGCCCGCCGCGCGAACACGGAACTGCGCGAACAGATGCGCGAACAAGATAATTTCATGCCCGACATCGAGCAGCTCGCCGAAGACCGAGTGCGGGCATCCGGGCATGTGTCGGGCGCCCTCACCCACCGGGAGGTCAGCGTGATGGCCGAGCAGCTCGGCTTCAACCTCATCTACGTCAATGACCTGCCCGGCTCGACTCGGTCGGTCACCGACCTGGTCAATCACCGCATCTACCTGCCGCCGGCGTCGATCCCCGGCGGTCACGGCTTGCGCTCGATGGCGCTGCAGGCCATGGGGCACCGGCTGCTCGGCCACGAGCGGCCGGGCAGCTACGCCGAGTTCCTCTGGCAGAGGCTGCAGATCAACTACTTCGCGGCCGCCTGCCTGATGCCGCAGGCGGCATCCGTCGCGTTCCTCTCCCACGCCAAGCGCGAACGCGAGCTCTCGGTCGAGGACTTCCGCGACGCCTTCGGGGTGACCCACGAGGCCGCGGCGCTGCGACTGACGAACCTGGCCACCTCGCACCTGGACATGCCGCTGCACTTCCTGCGCGTCACCGGCGACGGCGCCCTGCAGAAGGGCTACGAGAACGACGACCTTCCCCTGCCGGCCGACGTGACCGGCTCGATCGAGGGCCAGTTCGTCTGCAAGCAGTGGAGCGCCCGCAGCGCCTTCACCCACACCAACCGCACCACCGAGTTCTATCAGTACACCGACACGCCGGCCGGCACCTTCTGGTGCGCCACCCAGACCGGGGCGACGGATGCCGGCGAGTTCTCGATCAGCGTCGGCGTGCCCTTCGTGCAGGCCAAGTGGTTCCGCGGCCGGGAGACCACGCAGCGGGCGGTGTCCCGCTGCCCGGACGAGTCCTGCTGTCGCCGCCCGGCCTCCGAGGTCTCCTCGCGCTGGGCCGGCAAGGCCTGGCCGAGCGCCCGGCTGCACGCGCACGTGCTGTCGCCGCTGCCCAGCGGCACCTTCCCCGGTGTCGACGACACCGAGGTCTACGAGTTCCTCGAGGCGCACGCCGCGGAGTAGTGGGGATCCTGGCGCTGAGCCACTTACGTCGTCGGGTCATCCGTCGACGAAGACGACTTCGTCTCCGTCTCCGTCTCCGTCTCCGTCTCCGTCGAACGAATTCGACGGAGATTTTGGCAGAAACGGTCCCGAACGCTCCGAAACTGCTTCTTTTTTCGAGAATCTCCGTCGAATTGGTTCGATACCGGACACGGCGCTCCCTCGGTGATGAACAGCGTACGCTCGGCGCGGACAAGGGGACGACGGGCGGCACGGCGAGGGGCAGGGCCCGACGGAGCGGCCCGACGGGCGGCAGGGCGAGGGTCAGGGGCGGGCGGCGAACGCGGTGGCGGTGCCACGGGCGGTGAGGCTGACCCGGCTGCCCACGACGGTGCCCATCGTGCCGTGCTGCCTTACGTGCACCAGCGTCCCGGGGCTCTGCGTCCCGGGGCTCTGCGTCCCGGGGCTCTGGGGGAAGCCGGACGCCGGGGCGCCCACGCAGAACAGGCGCACCGCCAGCTGCACCTCGGGCCCGTAGAAATCGACCGCCTCGACCTGGCCGGTACAGGAGGCGGCGGCATCCGCCCCTCCGGACTCGCAGTGCTCGACCATGATCTGCTCCGGGCGCAGCATGATGCAGGCGTCGCCGCGCAGGCTGGTGGGGGCGACCGCGACTGTGCCCAGCGCGCAGGCGGCGAAACCGTCCGAGATGGTGGCCGGTAGCACGACCGCGTCGCCGAGGAACCGGGCCGTGAACAGGTCGACGGGGCGCCAGTAGACCTCGCGCGGCGGCCCGACCTGGCAGAGGTTGCCGTCGCGGAGCACCGCGAGCTGGTGGGCGAAGCTCATCGCCTCCGCCTGGTCGTGGGTGACGAGCACCGTGGTGATGCCGGCGCGCTCCAGCGTTTCGGCGACGATGTCGCGGGTTGCCGCCCGCAGTCCGGCATCGAGGGAGGAGAACGGTTCGTCGAGGAGCATCACCCGCGGTTGGCGGGCGAGGGCCCGCGCCAGGGCCACGCGCTGCTGCTGGCCGCCGGACAGTTCGTCGGGGCGGCGGGCGGCGAAGTCGGGCCTCAGCGACACCATCTCGAGCAGCTCGCTCACGGCACGGGCGCGTTGCTTGCGGGTGCCGCCGCGGAGCGCCGGGCCGAGGCCGAACGCGATGTTCTGGCCCACGGTGAGGTGCGGGAACAGGGCGCCGTCCTGCGCGACGAAGCCGATCCCGCGCCGATGCGCGGCCACGGCCGCGCCCGGGCCGGCCACGGTGCGACCGAGCACGCTGATGGTGCCCGAGTCGGGCAGCTCGAAGCCGCTGATCAGGCGCAGCAGGGTGGTCTTGCCCGACCCGGACGAGCCGACCACGACCGTGCGGCTACCCTCCGGCACCGAGAGGGCGATGTCCTCGAGGATACGGCTGCTGCCGAAGCTCTTGTTGACCCCGGACAGTTCGACGGCGGCGGTCATGACACGCTCGTCAGCCGGGAGCGGGCGAACAGCAGGTAGGTGACCGGCAGGCTCAGCACGATCATCAGCAGGGCGTAGGGCGCGGCGCCGACGTAGTTGATGTCGTTCACCTTCGACCAGAACTGTATCGCGAGGGTGCGGGTGCCGCTCGGGGCCAGCAGCAGCGTAGCGGTCAGCTCGGTGACGATGCCGAGGAACACGAGCGCCCCCGCGGCCAGGGCCGAGGGCGCGAAGAAGCGGGTGGTGACACTGAGGAACGCGGCGAACGGATGCTTGCCGAGCGACCGGGCCGCCTCCTCCAGTCCGACCGGAACCTGTGCGAGCCCGGCCCGGAGGTTCACCAGCGCGCGCGGCAGGAACATCAGCAAGTACGTCACGATCACCAGCACGGTGGTCTGGTAGAGCGGCTGCACGAAACGGATGCTGATGGTCACCAACGCGAGGGCCGTGACGATCCCAGGGAGGGAACTGGTGAGGTAGTTGACCGATTCGAGGCCGCGGGACAGCCAGCTCGGGTAGCGCACCGCGAGGAACGCGATCGGGAACGCGAGTACACAGGTGACCGCGGCGCCGACGAGGCCGTAGCCCACGGTCTGCAGCAGGGCCTGGACCAGCACGGCATCGGTCCACACGATTGCGCCGCCCTGGTAGAGCCAGCGGATGACGCTCCAGAACGGGACTCCGATCGCGAGTGCGAACAGCCCACCGAGGAACAGGTAGCCGACCGGCGTGAAGGCGCGGAGGGAGCGCCGCGGCGTGACCCGGGCCACACCCGAGCCGATGCGGGCGTACCGGGAGCGTCCGCGGGCACCGGACTCCCCGATCAACAGGAACAGGCACAGCAGCACGAGAACGCCGGCGAGGGCGTTGGCCGCGGGGCCGTTGAACGTGGACCGGTACTGCTCCACGATGGCGGTGGTGAAGGTGTCAAAGCGGATCATCGCGAACGCGCCGTATTCGGAGAGCAGGTGCAGCCCTACCAGCAGGGCGCCGCCGAGGATCGGCAGCCGCAACTGGGGCAGGATGACGCGGAAGAAGACGCCCCAGGCACCGCTGCCGAGCGACTCTGCTGCCTCTTCGACCGTGGGGTCCAGCCGACGGAGCGCGGCGACGCAGGGCAGGTAGACCAACGGGAAGTACGACAGGGTGGCGATCAGAACCCCGGACCAGAGCCCGTTCAAGGAGGGTACGGCGCTTACCCAGCCGTAGCTGTTGACGAAGGCCGGCACCGCGAGCGGCGTCGCCAGGAGCACGGCGAACACCCGGTGGCCGCGCAGGGAGGTGCGGCCGACCAGCCAGGCGGCGGCCACCCCGATCGCCGCGGTCAGCGGCACCGTGATCACGACCAGCCCGATCGTGTTCAGGAGCAGTTCGCCGACCCGCGGCCGGAACACGAGCGCCGAGAGGGTCGGCCAACCGGTCAGGATACCGGTGACGATGACGTAGCCCAGCGGCAGCAGCCCGAGCACGGACACGGTGACGGCGGCCGCCACGATGAATGGTGAGGGTCGTTTGCCGACCCGGCCGGCGGCATCCGTGCGCCCCGCAAGCCCCGTTGCGCCGGTTTCGGCGACGGCTCCGCGACCGGTGTCCGACGGGTCGGGCGCCGGTTTCGCGGTCGGGGGGGCTGCAGGTATCACCAGTTTCAGCCTAGAGGAAACCGGCCTCGGTCATCAGATCGGTGACCTTGGTGCTGTTGAGTTTGGACGGGTCGATGACGGGGGCGTCGAGTTCGCGAAGCGGCACCATCGCGGAGTTCGCGTCGACCGCGTCGGAAACGGGGTACTCGAACGAGGTGCCGGTCTTCAGGATTTCCTGGCCGGCCTTGCCGGTGATGAAAGCGAGGAACGCCTGAGCGGCCACGGGGTTCGCGCTGGTCTCGAGCACTCCGCCGCCGGAGACGCTGACGAACGCACCGGGATCCTGGTTCTTGAAGTAGTGCATCTGGGTGCTGGAGCTGTTCTCGCCCGTACCGGCCTGGTCTGCGAACCAGTAGTAGTGGTAGATCACGCCGCCGGGGATCTCACCCGCGTTGACGGCCTTCATCACGGTGCTGTTGCCTTTATAGACGACCGCGTTCTCCTTCATGGCCGCGAGCCAGTCACTCGTTGCGGCTTCGCCCTTGAGCTCGAGGAGCGCACTGACGATGGCTTGGAAGTCGGCGCCGGAGGGCGACGCGGCCCAGCGGCCGGCCCAGGCCGGGTCGGCGAGGTCGAGCAGCGAGGCCGGCAGTTCGCCCGCGCTGATCATGCTCGGGTTGTAGGCGAACACGGTCGAGCGGGCGGCAATGCCGGTCCAGGTGCCGGTGGACGGCTGGAACTGCTTGGGAACTTGGGCCAGCGTGGCGTCGTCGACCGGGGCGAACAGGCCGGCCTTGTCGACGAGGCTGATCGCGGGCGAGTTCTCGGTGAGGAACACGTCGGCCTTCGACGCGGCGCCTTCCTGCACGAGCTGGTTGCCGAGTTCCGAGTCGTCGCCGTTGCGGAGCGTGACGGTGACGCCGGTCTCCGCGGTGAATTCGTCGGCCCAGGCCTGGGTCAGTTCCTCGTGCTGGGCGTTGTAGACCGTGATCGAACCCGACGGGGTGGACGCGTCGGTAGCACCAGGACTGGATTCCTCAGGTGCGCTGCACCCGGTCACCCCGAGCAGGGCCACCGTTCCGATAGCGGTAAGCAGTGCCCAGCGGCGTGTCAAGATCATCGTGTTGCGTCCCTACTGTCGTGCGGGCATGACCCGCAGTGCTTTTAGGTAAGCCTACCCTAAAGAAATTGGCGTCGTCGGGGCCGCAGGGGAATACACAGGCTCGGCCCCGGTCAGCGGGGCGGCATCCGGATGGCACCGTCGAGCCGGATGGTGTCGCCGTTAAGCATCGGGTTCTCGACGATGTGCCGCACGAGCGCGGCGAACGCGGCCGGGTTGCCGAGCCGGGAAGGGTGTGGAACCTGCGCCGCGAGGGACTCGCGCACGTTCTCGGGGAGCCCCTGAAGCAGCGGGGTGTCGAAGATGCCGGGCGCGATCGCCACCACCCGGATCAACGATCGGGCGAATTCGCGGGCGAGCGGCAGGGTCATCGCGGCGACGCCGCCCTTCGAGGCGGCATAGGCCGCCTGACCGATCTGCCCGTCGAAGGCTGCGACGGATGCCGTGTTCACGATCACACCGCGCTCCGGGACGGTGCCGGCCGTCTGGTCGATCGTGCCGGGGGTGCCGTCCGTGCCGTTCGTCCCGGGGGCTCCGTCCGTGCCGCCGATCGGGCTGGTAGCCTGCATGGCGGCCGCGGCCAGCCGGATCACGTTATACGTGCCGACGAGGTTGATGCGAATGACCCGGTCGAAGTCGTCCAGCGGCAGCGGGGCCCCGGTGCGGTCGACGGTGCGCTGGCCGGGGGCGATGCCGGCACAGTTGACCACGATGCGCAGCGGGGCGATCGCGGCGGCGGCGTCGACGGCGGCCTGCACGTCCTCGGTGCGGGTGACGTCACCCGGCACGAAACACGCCCGGCCGCCGATCACGACCGCCGCCTGCTCCCCACTGGTGCCGGGCAGGTCGAGCAGCACGACCGCTGCCCCAGCGTGGGCCAGGGCGGTGGCGGTGGCCAGCCCGAGGCCGGAGGCGGCTCCGGTGACGAGGGCGGAGCATCCGTCGACGCGCATCTCAGAGCCGTTCGATGATGGTGGCGTTGGCCATGCCGCCGCCCTCGCACATGGTCTGCAGGCCCCAGCGGCCGCCGGTCAGTTCGAGGTGGTTGAGCAGGGTGCCGAGGAGCCGGGTGCCCGAGGAGCCGAGCGCGTGGCCGAGAGCGATGGCCCCGCCGCGCGGATTGAGAAGGGCCGGGTTGGCGCCGAGTTCGCGCAGCCAGACCAGCGGCACGGTGGCGAACGCCTCGTTGACCTCGTAGGCGTCGAGGTCGTCGATGCTGAGACCGGAGCGCTCCAGGATGCGCCGGGTCGCCGGGATCACGCCCGTGAGCATCAAGAGCGGGTCGCTTCCGGTCACCGCGAAGCTGTGGAACCGTGCGCGCGGATTGAGGCCGAGCTGGGCGGCGCGTTTGGCGCTCATGATCAGAGCCGCGGAGGCGCCGTCGGTGAGCGGCGACGAGTTGCCGGCGGTGATGTGCCAGTCGAGTTTCGGGAAGCGGGCGGCGAGGGCGTCGGTGCGGAACGCCGGCGGCAGAGCGGCCAGGGAGTCGAGGGTGGTGCCGGGGCGGATGGTCTCGTCGGCGGCCACGACCCGGCCGTCCCGCAGAGTCGTCGGCCGCAGTTCGCCGTCGAAATCGCCGCGTTCGGCGGCGGCCGCGGCGAGGCGGTGCGAGCGGGCGGCGAAGGCATCCAGTTCGCCGCGGCCCAGTTTCCACTTCTGGTTCATCAGCTCGGCCGAGACGCCCTGGTTGACGAGCCCGTCAGGGTAGCGGTCGCGCATCAGCGTGCCGTGCGGATTCGGGATCTGTACACTCTGCTGGTTCTGGTGGCTCTGCCCGCCTTGCTGGTTCTGCGGGCTCTGCCCGCCTTGCTGGTTCTGCGGGCTCTGGGCCGTGCCGAGCGACGAGCCCAGCGGCACGCGGCTCATCGATTCGACGCCGCAGGCGATGACGATGTCGTAGCTGCCGGCCATCACGCCCTGCGCGGCGAACGTGGCCGCCTGCTGGCTGGATCCGCACTGCCGGTCGATGGTCGCGCCGGGCACCGAGTCGGGAAAACCCGCGCTGAGCAGGGCGGTGCGGGTCACGTTGTAGCCCTGCTCGCCGACCTGGCTGACGCAGCCGCCGATCACGTCGTCGACGAGCGCGGGATCGAGCCCGTTGCGGGTGACCAGTTCGCTCAGCACCCCGGCCAGCAGGTCCGCGGGGTGCACGCCCGAGAGGGCGCCGCCCGGTTTGCCTCGACCCGACGCGGTGCGCACGACATCGACAATGACAGCCTCGTTGCTCATGACCTCAGCCTAGGCTTCTGGTGCCACCGCGGCGCGGAGCGGGGAGCGCGTGTGGGCTGCAGGCTGCAGGCTGCGGGCTGCGGGCTGCGGGCTGCGGGCTGCGCGTGTGATTCGGGCTGCGCATGGGGTACGGGCTGCGCATCTGGTACGGGCTGCGCATCTGGTACGGGCTGCGCGTGTGATTCGGGCTGCGCATGGGGTACGGGCTGCGCATGGGGTACGGGCTGCGCGTGGGGCTAACTCAGGAGATCCGGTGGGGAAGCCGTCGTCCGGCGGGTTCCGCCGCACTGGTCCGGGGGCTAACAGAACGCGGCCGACGTATCTCCTGAGTTGGCCACAAACGCGGCAGGACAGGGACGTGCGGGTGTGGCGTGCGGGTGTGGCGTGCGGCGGTGAGCCGTGCAGGTTCGGGTGTGACGTACGGATGTGGCGTGCGGGTGTGGCGTGCGGGTGTGGCGTGCGGGTGTGGCGTGCGGCGGTGAGCCGTGCAGGTGCGGGTGTGGCGTGCGGCGGTGAGCCGTGCAGGTTCGGGTGTGGCAGGCGGGGCGTCAGCCCGAGAGCGCCCACATCGCGACGGCGCTGGCGGCGGCCACGTTGAGGGAGTCGATGCCGTGCTTCATCGGGATCTGCACCACGGTGTCGGAGGCCGCCAATGCGTCCGGGGTGAGCCCCTCACCCTCCGCGCCGAGCAGCAGCGCCAGCCGCTCGTGCTCGTGCCCGGGGAAGTCGCGCAGGCTCACGGCATCCGTTGTCAGGGCGAGCGCGGCGAGGTGGAAACCGTGCCGAGTGAGCAGCGCGCGGGTACTCGGCCAGTCGCCGACGCGGGTCCAGGGCACCTGCAGCACGGTGCCCATCGAGACGCGGATGGCGCGACGGTAGAAGGGGTCGGAGCAGCGCGGTGTGACCAGGATCGCGTCGGCGCCGATGGCCCCGGCGGAGCGGAAGATCGCGCCGACGTTCGTGGGGTCGGACACATTCTCGAGGATCACGATGCGGCGGGCGCCGGCGAGTAGCGACTCCGGGTCGGGCAGCTCGGGCCGGTGCATCGAGGCGATCACGCCGCGGTGCAGCACGTAGCCGGTGAGCTCGGCGAGAAGCGCCCCCGGGCCGACGAAGACCGGCACGTCCTCGCCGACGAGGGCGCCGGCCTCCGGGGCGGTGTTGCCGAGTGTGAGCACCGACCGCGGCCGATGTCCGGCGCGCAGGGCCCGCTCGAGAACCAATGCTGATTCGGCTATATACAGGCCGTGTTCGGTACCGCGCGCCTTTTTCAGTGCCACATCGGTGAGATGGGCGTAGTCCGCAAGCCGCGGATCGCTGAGGTCGCTGATCTCGATGACGGGCATCCGATCAGTCTAATCGCGGGGCGGGGGCGGGTGGCTGGATGCGGGGCGCCTCGGGGCTAACTCAGGAGATCCGGGCGGCGGACGGCAGCCGGCACCCGGACCAGTGCGGCGATCCCACGGATGCCGCGGCGCATCTCCGGAGTTAACCGCACCCTTCATCCGCCCGTCGGGCACGGACAGCCTGGGTGCCCCGGCGCCCGAGTGGCCCCGCCGGTAGCGGATTCACGGCCCCCGGAGCACAGGCAACGGCTTCGGCCGGGCTACGATTTGCAGGAGTTATGTACCGGTAAGGGTTGCGCCCTGGGGCTAACTCAGGAGATCCGGGCGGCGGACGGCAGCCGGCACCCGGACCAGTGCGGCGATCCAACGGATGCGGCGCCGCATCTCCTGAGTTAGCCGCACCGCTCGACGTGTCGGCACGGTCCCGTGTGACCGGTCCTAGGTGATCGGTCCTGGCGGCACTGTGCTGTCGGCCGGGTCGTGTGATGGTGAGATCATGGCTGCGGATTCCTCCCTGGTCAGGGGGTGCCCGGCATCCGTCAGCAACCGGTCAGCGACAGGAACATCCCCGCGGCCATCAACGTCATCGCCAGCGCCATACTCAGGTGCTGGGCCGACTCCAGTCGGAGCGTGGCCGGCTCGACCCCCGACCCGGTCGGGCGGCGCGCCGACCGCACGGCGCTGGCCGCGGGGGCAACGGATGCCGCAGCCAGCAGCACCACAAGCCAGGCCGGCAGCGTTCCGCCGTCGGTGATCGCCGGCGCGTGCCCGGCATGGGCGCCGTTTCCCACAGCGGTCCCGGCGGCAACGGGCGCAGCGGCAACGGGCGCAGCGGCAGCGGTGGCACTAGCCGTGGCACTGGTTCCGGCGCCAGCGCCGGCCACCGCGACCGAGCCAACCGAAGCCGCCCACCGCGACCGAGCCAACCGAAGCCGCCGTAGCCTTAGTCGACGCCGCCGGCAGCATCGCGACCCACATTACGGACATCAGCAGCAGCGATACGGCGTGATGCGCGGCGGGCATGCGGTGCCGCCGGTTAAGTAGGGCCAGCAGCGCCGCCCCGACCAGGAGCCCCGACCAGGAGCCCCGCCCAGGCCAAGGAGCCGAGCAGCTTCATGCCCGGCAGCACCATGTCGGCGCACGAGACGGTCATGACGACCATGGTGGGAGCCGCGACCAGGGCGCGGCCCGGCATCCGGAGCCCGGTGAGCGCGCACGCCGCTCCCAGGCCGGACGCCGCGACGGCGGCGACCAGGCACACGGACACCCAGATCGCGGTCATTTCGGCTCACGATAGGCCGGTCTCCCCCGTGGGTCTTGCCTGTCAGCGCACGGATGCGCGGCGGCAGCGCACGGATGCGCGCAGCGAGGCGACAGCGCTCCGTGTGGCTAACTCAGGAGATTCACCGCGGCGAAACCACCATCCCGCACCTGTGGCGTACGGGTCCGCACTGGCCCGTGCCGAATCGGCCGCCCCGATCCCGGAACTCCTGAGTTAGCCTCCGCGAACCCGGCATGACTTCTGCACGCTGGTGGGGGCGCCGGCCCGGGCCGCCGAAAGACCCGGACGGGGGCGCGATGCGGCCCCCCACAATTTGCAGGAGATATGCACGAGGAGGATTCGGACCCGAGGACCGGGAACCCTCGCGCGCGGGCGCGCCGTCACGGTGGTGTGGCCAACTCAGGAGACGCGCCGCACCACCCCCTCGCTCCCCGCACTGGTCCGGGCGACGGATGCCGCGCGGCACCCGAGTCTCCTGAGTTGGCCACACACACGCACACACGCACGCACGCACGCGCACGCACACTCCGAGTGCATAGCTCCTGGGGCGACCGCGGGCCCTGAACCACGAATGCGAGAATGGCACCGTGTCGACGTCAATGAGCGGGGTAACGGGATGAGCGAGCAGAGCAAGCCCAGCGGGCCCAGTGCCAACGGCCCGAACGGTGCGCCGCATTCGCAGACCCTGTCGCGCGGCATCCGCGTGCTCGAGATTCTCGCCGACGCCGACGAGGCCCTGACCATTGCCGACGTGGCCGCCGCCCTCGGCGTGCACCGCTCGATCGCCTACCGAATATTACGCACGTTGGAGGACCATGGGGTCGTGATCCGGGATGCCGCGGGCGCCGTACGCCTCGGCCCACGGATGGCCGCGCTCGCCCGCGGTGTCTCCCGCGGTCTGCAGGCCGCGGCGCTGCCCGAGCTGACGAGCGTCGCGAACGAGTTAGGGATGACAGCCTTCGTGACCGTGCTGGACCGGGCGGAGGTCGTCACTCTGGTCAGCGTGGAACCGCGGCAGGCGCACGCCACGGTCGCGCAGCGCCCGGGCACGCGGCATCCGCTCGGCCGGGGTGCACCCGGGATCGCCATCCAGTCCCTGCTCACGGCGACCCAGTGGGTGAACCTCGGCGAGGGAGCCCGCCGAGGCGAGGCCGCCGACGTGCGCGCACGCGGCTTCGCCACCAGTCATGACGAGGTCATTCCGGGGCTGGCCTCCGTGGCGGTGCCGCTGGTCGTGCCCGGCGAGGCACCGGCGGCTCTGGCGGTCGTCTACCTCGGCACCGGGCAGAGTGACGCCGCGATCGGCGCGCGTCTCGTGACGGCCGCGGCCGTGATTGCAGCCGACCTGCGCTAATTGCCGCCACACCGGGCCAGACGCGGGCGCTTTGACCGGGCGCCGCCGACCGGGCGCCGGCAGCCGGCCCGGCGTACGGCGGCATCCGGACCACGAGACGGCGGCACCATCCAGGCCCCCCGGACAACCCCGTTCCTAGCCCTGTAGATAATATACGATCTGTGATACCGTTTCGAGATCGCACGATTCCAGCACCACACAGGGAAATACAAAGGGGTATTCCATGGCATTGACGACCGACCGAGCGAGCGCCGCGAAAGCGACCGCCGCGAAACGACACGAGGAACGCCGGGTCCTCGCCGGCACCATGGTGGGCACCACCATCGAGTGGTACGACTTCTTCATCTACGCGCAGGCCGCCGGCCTTGTGCTGGCCGGGCTGTACTTCGCCCCGCTCGCCAACGACAACGCCGGTCTGGCGCAGCTCGTGGCCTGGGCCTCCCTCGGCATCAGCTTCCTCTTCCGCCCGCTGGGCGCGGTCGTGGCCGGCCACCTCGGTGACCGCCTCGGCCGCAAGGCCATGCTCGTGCTGACGCTCGTCATCATGGGCGCGGCCACGGCACTGATCGGCCTCCTGCCGACCTTCGAGCAGATCGGCGTCTGGGCGCCGATCCTGCTGATCGTGCTGCGCATCCTGCAGGGCTTCTCGGCCGGCGGGGAATGGGGCGGTGCCGCCCTGATGTCGGTTGAGCACGCCCCGGTCAATAAGCGCGGATTCTTCGGCGCGTACCCGCAGATCGGCGTGCCGACCGGGCTCATCCTCGCCACCGGCGTCATGCTCCTGGTGACCAGCACGATGAGCGAGGAGGCCTTCCTCGCCTGGGGCTGGCGCATCCCGTTCCTCGTCTCGGTGCTGCTTATCGTGGTCGGCTTCATCATTCGCCGCTCGGTCGACGAGAGCCCCGTCTTCAAGGAGATGCAGGATCGCAAGAAGGAATCGGCCGCCCCCCTCCGCCAGCTCTTCCGCGGCCACTGGCGCCAGGTCATCCTGACCGCCCTGATCTTCATCGCCAACAACGCCGCCGGCTACCTGTTGATCGCGTTCTTCTCCTCCTACGCCACCAAGCCGGTCGAGGCCGGCGGCCTGGGCATGGAACGCTCCCCCGTGCTGCTGGCCAGCACCATCGCCGCCGCGTTCTGGCTCGCGTCGACGATGATCGGCGGCATCCTCTCCGACAAGATCGGGCGCATCCGCACGTTCCAGTTCGGCTACGCCTGGCTGTTCCTCTGGGCCATCCCGATGTTCCTGCTGATCGACACCGGCGAGATCCTCTGGTTCACGGTGGCGCTCGTCGTGCTGGCCAGCGGGCTCGGCTTCTCGTACGGTCCACAGGCGGCGCTTTACGCGGAGATGTTCCCGGCTCAGGTACGCTACTCGGGCGTGTCCATCGGCTACGCCATGGGTGCCATCCTCGGTGGGGCGTTCGCTCCCCTGATCGCGCAGCTGCTGCTGGACGAGACCGCCTGGTCACCGTCGATCGGCATCTACATCATGGTGCTGGCCACGATCTCCTTCGTCGCGGTCTCCGTGGTGAAGGAAACCCGTGGAGTCCCGCTCGGCATTTCCCAGCACGACTAGAAAGCCGCAAAACATGCCGAACTCGACCTCCGTGGGCTCCGCCGACGTCAGCGCAAGCAACAGCGCAAGCACCAGCGCGACCGGCAGCGCAAGCAACAGCGCGGGTATCAGCGTCACCGCCACCACCGATCTCGCCACACCGGGCAAGATCATTGCGGTGCACCTCAACTACCCGAGCCGGGCCGCCCAGCGCGGCCGCACGCCGGAGCAGCCGTCGTACTTCCTCAAGCCGGCGTCGTCGCGGAGTTCCAGCGGCACGCCGGTGGAACGGCCCGACGGATGCGAGCTGCTGGTGTTCGAGGGCGAGATCGCGCTGGTGATCGGGCACCGCACCCGCGGCGTCTCGCCCGAGGAGGGCTGGGCGGCGGTCTCGCACGTGACCTGCGCCAACGACTTCGGCGTGTACGACCTGCGCTACGCCGACAAGGGCTCGAACCTGCGCTCGAAGGGCGCCGACGGCTTCACCCCCGTCGGGCCGACACTGCTGCCGGCGGCCGGCCTCGACCCGGCAGCGCTGCGCATCCGCACCTGGGTCAACGGCACGCTCGTACAGGAGGACACGACCGCCGACCTGCTCTTCGGGTTCGGCCGGCTCGTCGCCGACCTCTCGCAGCTGCTCACGCTCGAGCCCGGCGACCTGATCCTCACCGGCACGCCGGCCGGATCGTCGGTCGTCGTGCCCGGCGACATCGTCGAGGTCGAAGTGGATGCCCCAGGAGCCCCGGGCGCACCCCGCACCGGCCGCCTCGTCAGCCCGATTCGGCAGGGCACGGTGCCGTTCGGCGCGTTCGGGGCCGGCCCGCGGGTCGACGATCTGCAGCGCACCGAGGCGTGGGGTTCGGCGGAGGCGGCCGGGCTCGCACCGACATCCGTCACCGCACCCACAGCGGAGCAGACGCCCCCGCCGTTCGCCCTCACCCCCGAGCTGAAGGCCCGGATCAACAGTGTGGGCACCGCCACCCTCAGCGCCCAGTTGCGCAAGCGCGGGCTCAACTCGGTGTCGATCGACGGCCTCGGCTCGACCCGGCCGGGCGCCCGTCTCGTCGGCCGGGCCCGCACACTCCGGTACATTCCGGCGCGGGAGGACCTGTTCGAGTCGCACGGCGGCGGCTACAACGCCCAGAAGCGCGCCTTCGACTCGCTCGGACAGGGCGACGTGCTCGTGATCGAGGCCCGCGGCGAGCGCGGCACGGGCACGGTCGGCGACATCCTCGCCCTGCGCGCCCAGATGCGCGGCGCGGCCGGCATCGTGACGGATGGCGGTGTGCGCGATCTCGCGGCCGTCACCGCCCTGGAGATCCCCACCTACCACGCCGGACCGCACCCTGCCGTGCTCGGACGCCGGCACGTGCCGTGGGACACGGACCTGACCGTGGCCTGCGGCGGGGCATCCGTGCAGCCCGGCGACGTGATCGTCGGGGACGCCGACGGGCTGATCGTGATCCCGCCGCACCTGGTTGAGGAGGTGGTCGCCGCAGCCATCGTGCAGGAGCGCGAGGAGACCTTCATCGCCGCCATGGTCACGGCCGGGCACGGCGTCGACGGGCTCTACCCGATGAACGCCGAGTGGAAGGCCCGTTATCGGGTCTGGCTGGAGGAGCAGGCATGACGGCCTCGGTCTCGACAGGATCGACTGGATCGACAGGCTCGGCGGGCTCGACTGGCGTTGCGACTGGCTCGACCACCGGCGTCTCGACCACCGGCGCGGAGGCGTCGCTGAGCAAGGCGCAGCTCGCCCACCGGTGGATCCGGGCCCGCATCTCCGACGGCAGCTTCAGCCCGGGCTACCGCCTGGTGCTCGGGCAGATCGCCCGGGAGATCGGTGTCAGCACCGTGCCGGTGCGGGAAGCCATCCGACTGCTGGAGGCAGAGGGTCTGGTCACGTTCGAGCGCAACGTCGGCGCCCAGGTGGCCATGCTCGACGTCACCGAGTACACCCACACGATGCAGACGCTGGCCCTCGTCGAGGGCTACGCCACCGCCCTGTCGGCGCCGCGGCTCGACCCGGAGACGCTGCTGCGCGCCCGGGAGATCAACGCGGAGATGGACGAGTGCCTGCACCACTTCGACCCGGTGCGTTTCACCAGCCTGAACCGCGAGTTCCACTCGGCCCTGTTCGAGGCCTGCAGCAATGCGCATATCCTCGACCTGGTGCAGCGGGGCTGGAGCAGGCTCGGCACCCTTCGCGAATCCACGTTCAGCTTCGTGCCCGGTCGGGCGCACGAGTCCGTCGCCGAGCACACCGCGCTGCTCGACCTGATCAAGGACGGCGCCGATCCCCTGCAGATCGAACTGGCCGCGCGCGACCACCGGCTCGGCACCCTGAACGCCTTCCTCGCCCAGCAGCACACCGCCCCCACCGCCTCCACCCCCTAACAGCCAATCCCGCAACTGTTCCCGTAACGGACGACTGTTGCCCGCACCCCGGGAACATTCGTCCGATTCGGCAACAGTCGCGGACGCATCCGTTGCCCTCGAAAGGAAGAACAATGAAGTTCCGCACCGACCCGAGTCAGATCACAGGCTCTATCGCGCCCCTGATGAGCCCGTTCACGGCCGACGGCGCCGTCGACCACGCCGGCCTCACCAACCTCGTGAACTGGCAGCTCGCCTCCGGCACGCACGGGATCTCGCTCGGCGGCTCCACCGGCGAGCCGAGCTCGCAGACCATCATCGAACGTGCCAGCGCGATCCGCACCGTGGCCGCCGCGGTCGGCGACCGGGTGCCGTTCATGCCCGGCACCGGCTCGGCCAAGCTCGACGAGACCCTCGAGCTCACCGCCGCGGCCCAGGACGCCGGCGTCGACGCCGCCCTGATCATCACCCCCTACTACGCCCGCCCCACCCAGGAAGCCCTCTACTTCTGGTACAAGACCGTGGCCGAGGAATTTCCGGACCTGCCCATCGTCGCCTACAACGTGCCCAGCCGCACCGCCGTGGACATCGCCCCGGAGACCATCGCCCGCCTATACCGCGATTTCGACAACTTCGTCGGCGTCAAGGAGACCACCAAGGACTTCGAGCACTTCTCCCGGGTGCTGCAGCTCTGCGGCCCCGAACTGCTGGTCTGGAGCGGCATCGAACTGCTCTGCCTGCCTCTGCTGGCCCTCGGCGGCGTGGGATACATCAGCGCCACGAGCAACATCGCCCCGGTCGCGCACGTCGAGATGTACAACGCGTGGATGGCCGGCGACATCGAGACGGCCCGGCGCATCCACTACGGCCTGCACCCACTCGTCGACCTGCTTTTCGTCGAGACGAACCCGGCCCCGGGCAAATGGGTGCTCGAGCAGCGCGGCCTGATCGAGAGCGGCTTCGTGCGCCCGCCGCTGATCACCCCGACGGATGCGGGCATCGCCAAAATGCAGGCGCTCCTGGCCGCCGGCGAGCAGTACCTCTCCCCCGTCGACGGCTTCACTGTCGCCGGCTTCACCCCGAAAGCAGCCTGAGCCATGACCGACACCACCATGACCGAGACCACCGTGACCGACACCACCACCACGAGAACCCGCGCGCAGCACGTGCCCGAGAACCTGCCGTCCCGCATCCAGCACTTCATCGGCGGCCGGTTCGTCGACAGCGTCTCCGGCGCGACCTTCAACGTGCTCGACCCGGTGTCGAACCAGACCTACGCCACCGCCGCAGCCGGCCAGAAGGAAGACGTGGACCTCGCCGTCGCCGCCGCGACCGACGCCTTCGTAGCCGGGCCGTGGCCGAGGATGAAGCCGCGCGAACGCTCCCGCATCCTGAACAAGATCGCCGACGCCGTCGAGGCCCAGGATGCCCGCCTCGCCGAACTCGAGACGTTCGACACCGGCCTGCCGATCACCCAGGCCCTCGGCCAGGCCAAGCGGGCGGCCGAGAACTTCCGCTTCTTCGCCGACCTGATCGTGGCGCAGACCGACGACACCTACCAGGTGCCAGGCAGCCAGATCAACTACGTCTTCCGCAAACCGGTCGGCGTGGCCGGGCTGATCACCCCGTGGAACACCCCGTTCATGCTGGAGAGCTGGAAGCTCGCCCCCGCACTGGCCGCCGGCTGCACGGTCGTGCTCAAGCCGGCCGAGTTCACGCCGCTGTCGGCGAGCCTGTGGGCGGAGATCTTCCGCTCCGCCGGGCTGCCCGACGGGGTCTTCAACCTGGTCAACGGGCTGGGTGAGGAGGCCGGGGACGCGCTGGTCAAGCATCCGGATGTCCCCCTCATCTCGTTCACGGGCGAGACCACCACGGGTCAGACCATCTACCGCAACTGCGCCGCGAACCTCAAGGGCATGTCGATGGAGCTCGGCGGCAAGTCCCCCGCCGTGGTCTTCGCCGACGCCGACCTCGAGGCCGCGCTCGACTCGACCCTGTTCGGGGTGTTCTCGCTCAACGGCGAGCGCTGCACCGCCAGCAGCCGCATCCTGGTGGAACGCCCGATCTACGACGACTTCTGCGCCCGCTATGCGGCCCGGGCACAGAACATCGTCGTCGGCGACCCACACGACCCTGCCACCGAGGTCGGCGCGCTCGTGCACCCCGAGCACTACGCCAAGGTGATGAGCTACGTCGAGATCGGCAAGAGCGAGGGCCGCCTGCTCGCCGGCGGCGGCCGCCCCCAGAACCTGCCAGAGGGCAACTACGTGTCCCCGACCGTGTTCGCGGATGTCGCCCCGACGGCCCGCATCTTCCAGGAGGAGATCTTCGGACCGGTCGTGGCGATCACGCCGTTCGACACCGACGAAGAAGCCCTCGAGCTGGCCAACGGCGTCAAGTATGGCCTGGCCGCATACATCTGGACCAGCAACCTCACCCGGGCGCACACCTTCGCGCAGTCGATCGAGGCGGGCATGGTCTGGCTCAACTCACACAACGTGCGGGACCTGCGCACCCCGTTCGGAGGGGTCAAGGCCTCGGGCCTCGGCCACGAGGGCGGCTACCGCTCGATCGACTTCTACACCGAGCAGCAGGCCGTGCACGTTTCCCTCGGGCCTGTGCACACCGCCCGCTTCGGCGCCCACTGATCTCGGGTCCCCGGTCCCGGGTCCCGACACGCTCGACCACCGAACGCTCGACCACCGACACGCTCGACCACCGCGACATCTCAATGAGGAGGATTCCATGACCACCACCCCCATCCCCACGCCGACCGCGACCCCGCCGGACATCCTGCGCTGCGCCTACATGGACATCGTCGTCACCGACCTGGCCCGCTCGCGTGCGTTCTACGTCGACGTGCTCGGCCTCGTCGTGACCGAGGAGAGCGACACCGAGATCTACCTGCGCAGCTTCGAGGAGTTCATCCACCACAACCTGGTGCTGCGCCAGGGCCCGGTCGCCGCAGTCGCCGCGATGGCCTTCCGGGTGCGCGCCCCCGAAGACGTGGGTCTGGCCGAGGCCTGGTATCAGGAGCTCGGCTGCCGCACCGAACGCCGCATCAACGGGTTCGCAAAGGGTGTCGGTGACTCCGTGCGCGTCGAAGACCCGCTCGGCTTCCCCTACGAGTTCTTCTACTCGGTCGACCACGTCGAACGCCTGGCCTGGCGCTACGACCTGCAGGGTCCCGGCGCCCTCGTGCGCCTGGACCACTTCAACCAGGTCACCCCCGACGTGGGACTCGGCCGCGGCTACCTCGAGGACCTCGGCTTCCGCGTCACCGAGGACATCCAGGACGAAGACGGCGTCACCTACGCGGCCTGGATGCGCCGCAAGGACACCGTGCACGACACCGCCCTGACCGGCGGCGACGGCCCGCGGATGCACCACATCGCCTTCTCCACGCACGAGAAGCACAACATCATCTACATCTGCGACAAGCTCGGCGCCCTGCGGATGTCGGACGTCATCGAGCGCGGCCCCGGCCGCCACGGCGTCTCGAACGCGTTCTACCTCTACCTGCGCGACCCCGACGGCCACCGGGTCGAGATCTACACCCAGGACTACTACACCGGCGACCCCGACAACCCCGTCGTCACCTGGGACGTGCACGACAACCAGCGCCGCGACTGGTGGGGCAACGCGGTCGTGCCGAGCTGGTACACGGATGCCTCACTGGTGCTCGACCTGGACGGCAACCCCCAGCCGGTCATGGCCCGCACCGAGTCCAGCGAGATGGCCGTCACGGTCGGCGCCGACGGGTTCTCGTACACCCGCAAGAACGACGTGGAGCACGGCTTCAAGCTCGGCAATACGCTCTGACACTCACGTGCGGGTGGTGTCAGGCCGTGCGCAGTTCCCCGCGCAGGATCGACTCGCCGGAGTGCTGCGGGTCGCCGTCGTCGGGTTCCGCGGAGACGTCGACCAGCGGGTACTGCGACAGGTCGACGCCGTCGGGGATGGCGAAGCGCCCGGACTCACCGTCGAGCAGTCCGATGCTGATCAGCCCGGACGCATCCGTCTTGATCAGCCACACCTCGCGCAGATCGGTGTCGGCGCTCACCCCGGTGACGTCGAGCACGACCTCCCGGTGGCCGTCGGCCGTCTTCGCGACGTAGGCGCTGCCGGTGGCGTCCCAGCCGGGGTACGGGTCCAGCTGGGCCTCGGCGAGTAGCACCGGCGCGGGTTCCTGCTGCTGTGCGGACTGCCACCAGATGCCGCCGCCGAGGCCGCCGAGCAGCCCGGCGATGCCGGCGGCCACGGCCATCGGCATCCAATTGCGGCGTCGTGGGAGGGGGCGCAGGGCGGAGCCGATGTCGGTGACCGTGGCGGACGGGGTCTCGACAGGCTCGACCACCGGTGCAGGGGTCTCGACAGGCTCGACCGCTGCAGGGGACTGGTCCGCTGCCTCGTAGCCGCTGCGCCCAGGGGTGGCGGCCACGGCGTCGGACAGGCCGAGGGCGGCGTGGATACCGGCCCAGACTCGATCGCCGGGCTCCACGAGTTGCACGCTGCGCGCGGACCGGCCGACGTGGGCGGTGTGCTGCAGGGCGATGAGTTCCAGGGAGCACTCGGGGCATTCCGATAGGTGCTGGCGTTCGGGTTCGGTGAGGTCGAACTCTGTCATTGCGATGAGAGCGAGGTTTTCCCGGTCAATGTGTGTCATCGTTCGCCTCCAATCTGGTGCGCAGTCTCGAAAGACTTCGGCGGATGTGACTCTTAACGGTGCCGAGCGGCAGTCCGAGGTTATCGGCGATTTGGGTGTGCGTGAGATCGTCGTAGAAGGCCAGCTGCATCACCTGCTGCGGAACGGGTCCGAGCCGGCGAAGTTCGTCGCTCATCAGCACACGATCCGCGATGTCGGCGGATTCGTCGGTCTGGCTGAGCGCGGTGTCAACGAGGACAGCCTCCTCGACCCGCCGCCGTCGTGAGCGGGCCTCGTGGGCATCCGCAACGGTGTGCCGAGTGATCCCGACGAGCCAGGCCGGCAGAGGCGACCGCGACGCATCAAATCCGTCCCGCCCGCGCCAGGCGGCGATGAAGACCTTCTGGGTGACGTCTTCGGCTTCGCCGGGATCGCCGAGCGAACGAAAGGCGATCGTGTAGACGAGGGATGACCAGCGGGCGTAGGCCTCGGCGAGCGCACGTTCGTCTCCCGCCCGAAACGCGAGAACGAGCTGGGCGTGGTCGTCTTCGTCGGTGAGTGCCGTCACGTCGTATCGGTTTCCCCCGGTTGGTGAGCGCATCGGGAGGTCGTACATGTCAGACTCCGCCGGAGAGCAAGCCTCGACCACCGTGATGACCAGCATAGCCACCCCTCTGCGTCATGGTGCCTGGGTCATGCGATTGGACTCGCCGAGACGATTACGTTGGACAGATAGGTGCGGGCGTCGTAGTCGAATTCGCCGCCGCAGGTCACAAGGGTGAGCCGGTTGGGACCGGACCGGTCGAAGATCGAGTCCCAAGGCACATCCTGTTTGGCCACGGTTTGAACGGATTCCACGGAATAGCGACGCTCCTGACCGTCGTCGGTGGTCACCACGATCTCGGTGCCCGCACGCGCCGAGGCGAGCTGGGCGAACGGTCCGATGTCGTAAATCAGGGAGTCGACGTGGGCGGCGATCACGGTCGCGCCGGTGGTGCTGGCCGGTGACGGTCCAAAGCGATACCAGGCGGCGAGCGAGGGGTCTTTTGGCAGCTCCATCGCCCCGTCGTCGGCCAGACCGACGGACTCGATGGCCATGTCGATTCCGAGGGAGTCGACTCGGATGGTCTGGGGCGGCCGGGCCTGCGGGGTCTGGTTCTGATCCAGCGAGGAACTGACGGTCGGCACGTCGACCTCGGCGACGGGCAGCGGGGCCGACGGCGTCGGAGTCGGCGCTGCGTTCGTCGGGGAAACGTAGGCCGTGGGCGATGATGTGCTCGGGGCGCTGCTGCAGCCCGTGAGCAGGGCGAGAGCCACAGCGAGCACTGTGAAAGTGCCCGCTGTGGCTCTCATTGTGGATCTCCCTTTCTTACTGGCGTGACTAGCGGCGAGCCGCGGACAGGCGACGCATACCGACGACGGCGGCGGCGACCAGACCCATCAGCGCGGCGGCGAAGCCACCGACCATGAGCCCCGTGGAGTCGTCCGCCTGGTTGGTGGCGACGAGACCGGCCTCACCGGCGGGGATGCTGTCCGGGTTGGAGTGAAGCCCGTCGATGGTCTGAACGGCCAGGGCCAGGTTCTTGTCGGTCAGGCTGCCCCACGCGTAGACGATCGTGTTCGTGCCCTCTGCGACGTTGACGTCTGCCGGGCCGATCACCGGGTCAGTCGTTCCGGTTGCGGCGACGGCGGCCGAGATGGTGCCGGCCGGCAACGTAAGCACGGATTCCTTCGGGTTCACCAGGGCGGTGATCGCGACGGCTCCGTTGGCGAGAACATCGACCGCGGGGGCTGCTGCCACGTGGCGAACCGTCAGGCGGCCCTCTCCGGCGGCGAGCTGCGAGATGTCGTTGGTGAACAGCGACGCCGTGGGCTTGCCGGCCTCGTCGAGGTGCGCGGCGGCGGTGTAGTTCTTGCCGGCTTCGAGCGGGAGGTCGACCGGGCCGATGGCAGGTGCGCTGGCATCCGCTGCGTCCGACGCGGTGATGGCCACCTTGTAGGTGCCGGGTGCGAGGTCGAGCGGACCGGCGAGGTCGCCCGGCTTGAAGTCGTCCAGGGTCAGCTTGTCGTTCACGTAGACGTCGACGGTGAGGCCGGGAACTCCGTGGAACACAGACAGCTTCGCGACGTCTTCGGCTGCCTGTGCCGGAGCGAGACCGCCGAGGGCGACGAGAGCACCGAGAGCGCTGGCCGTCATTCCGATCTTGAGGGACTTGTGCATCGTTTCCTCCTGCGTAATGGATCTGTGAGTGGGTCACTCTGAAGAGATTCTTGAAACCTCTTTAACCCCTACTTCTCTCGCACGTCCCCAAACGGATGCACATGCATGGAAATCTCTGTAAAACTTTTTTTGCGGGCTGCAGGTCGCGCGCGATTTCATCGGCTCGCCGCGGCGCGATGCAGGGAGATGTCCCGGCGGAAGACCAGCATCACCACCACCAGCGACACGGCCGAGAACGCGGCCCCGCCCGCGAACATCGCCGGGTAGCCGAGCCACGGCTCGAGTAGGGACAGCGCCAACGGCACGAAGAACCCCAGGTAGGTGATGCCGTAGTAGATCGCGGTCAGCCGAGCGAGGTGGTCGGGCGGCGCGATCCGCTGCACCTCCTGCAGCCCCGACACCATCAGCAGGCCGTACGCGGCGCCGAGCAGGGCCGCCGCCGGCAAAATCAGCCAGAGCACGGGTGGGCTCACGGCGACGGATGCGAGCAGCAGCGACCCGACGGTCAGCATCAGCGCGAACATGATTCCTCGGGCATCGTGCCCGGCGGTGATGCGGTGGCTGAAGAGCTGCAGCGACGCTCCCGCGACGAGAGCCACCACGCAGAGCAGGGCCGCGAATGCCACCGGCGCGGACGGGATCTCGGTCGCGGCGAGCGCCGGCAGGATGGCGTAGGCGGTCGTGGCCGTTCCGAAGACCCACGGCGCCACCGGCACGATCAGGAGCAGGAACCGCGGGTACGGGGAGATGGCCGGGTGGACGGCCGGCAGGGCCCCGGCCGCGATGCCCCGTCCCTGGGACTCCGGGGTGCAAAACAGCAGAAGGCCGAAGAGCACGGCGATGACGGTGTGCGCCGCGTACGGCAGCACGCCGGGGAACGGCGCCCACTGGGCCAGCGCTCCGGAGCTCGCCGCGCCGAGTGCGAAACCGAGGGACAGCGCGATGGTCGCCCGTCGTGCCCCCGAGGAACGGTCGGCCCCGAAGTCGAACGGTCTCGCGGAGAGTTCCTTCACCCAGCTGGTGCCCACGGCCATGGCCAGGCCGAGGGCGACGCCGGAGAGGATGCGGCCGGCCAGCAGCATGGGCACATTTCCCGCGGACAGGGCCAGCAGCACGCTCCCCGCGATCGCGACCCAGGGCGCGGGCAGCATCAGCGGTCGGCGGCCGAACCGGTCCGACAGCGGGCCGGCGATCAGTAGCGCCGGGATGATGCCGAGTACGTAGGCCCCGAGCAGCAGGTTCGCCAGCTGGTTGGAGAACCCGTCCGCCTGTCGGTACATCACCAGCAGTGGGGTGAATTCGTTGCCGCCCCAGGCGACGGCGAAGATCGCGGCGGCCGGCGCGAGCCAGTACTTCCTGCCCCGGGCGCCGGTGAACGAGCCGGATCCGGTGGTCGAGCCTGTCGAAACCGAACCCATCGCATCCTGGATGTCGGTTGTCATGACGGTCCCCCGGTCGGCATTCGGCGGCCTCGGCAGCGAGGCCCGCACGCCCCCAGCCTAGGGGAGGCGCCGGGGCTCACTCCCCCAGCCGGCGGCGAACCAATTCGACGGAGATTTTGCAATATGTGCGGGTTTTCGGAGTGTTGGACGCGGTTATGGGCACAATCTCCGTCGAATTCGTCAGGGTCAGGGCCAGGGCCAGCCGAGCTCGCGCGTGTGGCCAACTCAGGACATCCATCGCCCGGTGGCCCGGCCGCCCCGGACCAGTGCGGAACCAGCGCGGATGTCCGGGCCGGCCCGGACGGATCTCCTGAGTTAGCCCCAACACCGGCCGGTTGCCCAGCAGCGCCAGCCGGATGCGCAGCATCTCTTGTGCGGTTCGGGCAGCCCCCACGCGCTCCGCCCCACAGCGCGAACGAATTCGACGGAGATTTTGCGATATGTGCGGGTTTCTGAAGGTGTTTAGGGCGATGCGGACAAAATCTCCGTCGAATTCGTTAGGGGCGTGAGAGGCGAGCGAGTGCCCGGACTCAGGGCGCTCAGGGCGCTCAGGCCAGGAACTGCAGTGCGGCGCGCTTGAACTCGCGGGAGGTGAGCGTGTTCACGTGGTCCCGGCCCGCCAGTTCGAGGTAGTCGGCACCGCGCGCGCGGGCAAGTTCGGCGACCCCGGCCGGGATGGAGTCGGCGCCGCCGGCGACGTAGAGCACGGGAATCTCGACCGGCACGTCCAGCGAGGAGCCGGCCACCCCGCCGACGCACGCCACGAGGGCCTCACGGTCGGCGCCGGCGGTGATCGCGGCACCCAGTATCGCCGCGATCGACGGGTCGGCGCCGGCGGTGCCGTCGGTCACGAACCGGCGCACGGCATCCGGATGCCAGGTCTCGAACAGTTCGTCCGGCCCGGCTCCGCCGAGCACCAGTCGGCGCACCCGGGACGGCGCCAGCCGCGCGAGCGCCGCCGCCACGCGCGAGCCCATCGAATAGGCGACCACGTCGACCTGCTCCAGCCCGAGGGCGTCGAGCACGACCACGAGGTCGGCGGCGAGTTGCCGGGGCAGGTAGTCGATGCTGCGGTGCGGCTTGTCGCTGCGGCCGTGACCGCGGAGGTCGAGGGTGATCACGCCGCGCCCGGCGTCCTGCAGGGCTCGCACCCAGCCGGTGCCGACCCAGGTGACCTGCGATGTCGACGCGAACCCGTGCACGAGCAGGATCGGGCGCTCGCCGGGCACGACGTCGTAGGCGATCCGCACGCCGTCGAGGCGCTGCGCGAACAGCGCCCCGCCTGCAGAGCCCACCGGAGTAGAGCCCGCCGGAGCAGAAACCGCCGGAGCAGAAACCGCCGCGGCCGGTCCCGCCGGGGCCGGACTCGCCCGGCCGGTCACCCCCACGCTCAGACGACCACGTCGGAGGTGACGAGCACGGCACCGGCATAGGCCAGCTCGCCCAGGGCCGCGTCACTCGTGTCCGGGGCGACGCCGGCGACGAGGTCGGTCAGTACCCGCACATGCTGGCCGTGGCCCCGCGCATCCAGGCCGGACGCGCGCACACAGTGGTCGGTGGCGAGGCCGACGATGTCGATGTCGGTCACCCCGTTCGCGATGAGCAGCTCGCCCGTCTTCTCGCCGCCCAGCGAGATGCCGTCGAAAATGGAGTAGCCCGCGTGGCCCTGCCCCTTGCGAATGTGGATGGTCGTGTCCGGCAATAGCAGCGAGGGGTGGTACTCGGCGCCAGGGGTGCCCGCCACGCAGTGCACGGGCCAGGAGTCCGTGGAGCCTGGCTCGCCGGCCCGGGCGAAGTGTCCGCCGTTGTCGTTGTCGGGGTCGTGCCAGTCGCGGGAGGCGAAGATCACGTCATAGGCATCCGGATGTTCCGCCAGCAGCGCGCTGACGCCCGCGGCCACCGCAGACCCACCCTCGACGGCGAGGGCCCCGCCCTCGGTGAAATCGTTCTGAACGTCGATGATGAACAGGGCCCTGGTCACGGATTGCTCCTTCTGTCGCCGGTTGAAGTCAGGAGTTCGACAGGTTGTCGCCGCAGCGGAAGAACCCGGCGGTGATGGTGTCGAGCGCCTGCTTCGCATTATCGCTCACATCCCCGAGCGCGTAAACGGCGAAGGTGAGCGGCGTGCCGTCGGCCGCCCGGATAATGCCGGAGAGCGTGTAGCCGGTGTCGATCCAGCCTGTCTTGGCGAAGACGGCGCCGTCGGCGACGGCGTTGTCGCCCGTGAACCGGTCGCTGTAGGACAGCGATCCGGTGGGTCCACCGGCGATCGGTAGGCCGTCGAAGATGACGCCGAGGTCGCCGTCGCGCGCGTTGATCTTGACGAACAGCCGGGTGAGATACGACGGCGGTACGGCGTTGTCGTCGCTGAGGCCTGAGCCGTCCCGGATGATGATGCCGGTCGTGTCGATGCCATAGGCGTCGAGCGCCGCGACGACGGACTCCTGCAGGGCGCCGAAGGTGTTGCCGGCCCCGGACTCCACCGCGACGAGCCGGGCGAGCATCTCGGCGAGGGTGTTGTCCGACACGATCAGCGACTGCCCGATCAGCACGGACACGGGCTGGGACCGGGCGGCGGCGAGCTGTTCGGCCCCGGCCGGCGCGGTGCCGACGCTGACGCTCACGCCGCCGCCGAGCGCGGCGGCGAAGGCCGCGCCGGCGCGCCCGACGGGGTCGGCGCTGCGGGAAGAGCTCTGACGCGAGGGGTCGTCGCGGTCACCGTCGACCTGCAGGGCGGTCACGTCGGGCATGGAACCGGCGTTGCGTTCCAGTTCATCCCAGCTCGGTTCCCAGCCGGGCCCGCCGAAGAACGAGGCGTCCAGCACGAGGGAGGTGATCGGCGGGTTCGCCGGGTTCGCCCGCCAGGCGGCGAGGGTCTGGCGGGCGAGCTCATCGACGTGGGCTGCGCCGGGGTAGACGGATTCCGTGCCGGTGGGCAGGCGCGTGAGGGTGAGGTCTCCCCCGCCGACCAGCACGACAGACCCCGGTGTGCTGCCGGTGACGACGGTGGTCGTGGCTCGGTAGTCCGGTCCGAGCACCTCAAGGGCGGCGGCGCTGGTCAGCACCTTGAGCACGCTCGCCGTGCGTGAGGAGGTATCGCCGCCGCGGTCGAAGAGCACCTCGCCGGTGCTGGCGTTGACCACCTGGGCCTGGAAATCAGCCAACCGGGGGTCGGCGGCCAGCGCTGAGACCGAACACGTACGCAGGTTTCTGGCATCGGAGGCGGTGGCCGGCACGGGGCGCTCCGAAACGGGTTCCGCGGCCGGCACGTTCACGCTCGCACCGGTGTTCGCGGCGGCGATGGAGGCGGTGGCCGCGGCATCCGGGGCCCGGGTCGACGCCCCGATCAGGACGGCACCCGCGCCCAGCAGCACCGCCACGGTGACGAGGACGGCCGCGAGGCGTTTGCGAGGCTTCGATTCTTCCACCCGTGAACCATACCCGCCGGGCTTGTGAGTCACCCTGTGCCTCGTGCCCACGGCGTTGCAACGGCGTTGCGACGGCGCCCGCGTGGCTAGCGCGTGGCCGCCGGCGCGTGCCGGGCGGCGAGCCAGGCATCCAGTGCCGCGGCCGGAAGCGGGCGGGACATGTGGAAGCCCTGGGCCTCGTCACAGCCGTACCGGGTCAGCTCGGCGTAGGCGACGGCGTCCTCGACGCCCTCCGCCACCATGCGCACGCCGAGGCTGTGCGCGAGCGCGATGATCGAGGCCACCAGGGCCGCGGCCCTGGCGTCGTCGGCCATCGGGAACACGAAGGACTTGTCGAGTTTGAGCTCGTCGATCGGCAGGTCCCGGAGGTAGGCGAGGGAGCTGTAGCCGGTGCCGAAATCATCCACGGCAATGCGGATGCCGCTCTCTCGCAGACGGATCAGGATGTCCCTGGCCCTGGCCCGGTCTTCCATCAGGAACTCTTCGGTGATCTCCAGCATCAGGTCGGCGGCCGACAACCCCCGCACCTGGATCATGGCGGCGATGCGTGCGGGCAGATCGGACTCGATCAGGGTGCTGGGAGACATGTTGACCGCAACGGTCAGCGGTGTTCCCTGCGCACGCCAGACCGCGGCCTGGTCGAGCGCCTTTCCCAGCACGATCCGGGTCAGGTCGCGCATGAGCCCGACGTCTTCGGCCAGGGTCAGAAACACGTCGGGAGGCAGCAGACCCCGGCTCGGGTGCTGCCAGCGCACCAGCGCCTCCACACCGTGCACGTGCCCGGTGGCCAGCTCGATCTTGGGCTGGTAGTGCAGCACGAGTTCGTCCATGGCGAGGGCGCCGCGCAGGTCTTCCATCATCCGCAGCCTGGAGTCGCCGTGATCGTCGTCGGAGCAGACGAAGACGTGGTGCCCGCTGCGGGAGGACTTGGCCTTGTACATGGCCATGTCGGCCTTGCGCAGCAGCACCTTGAGGGTGTCACCCTGGTCGGGGAATAGGGCGATGCCGATGCTGACGTTGGACTCGATCGCGATGCCCTCCAGCGTGAACGGCCGGGCCAGGACCGCCCGCAGCCGCACGGCCGCCGCCACGGCCTCGTCGTGGCCGGCGTCCTGGATCAGAAGCGCGAACTCGTCGCCGCCGAGCCGGGCGAGAAGATCGCCCGGTCGTCGCTGATCGAACAGGCGCGATCCGGCCTGCACCAGCAGCAGATCGCCGACGTCGTGGCCGAGACTGTCGTTCACTTCCTTGAACCGGTCGATATCCAGGAGCAGCAGGGCGCTCCGGTGGCCGTCCCCGGGCATGAGGTGAGCGGATGCCTCGGCGTAGAGGGCGCGCCGGTTCGGCAGCCCGGTCAGGTCGTCGGTGCTCGCCTGGCGGTGAAGGTCGGCCATCCGCCCGATCTGCCGGGAGGCGAGCTGGGTGCGCACGGTCCCGAGCACCAGGGTCACGCCTGCGAGGAGCACGGCGCCTGTGGAGATCTTCACCTGCGTGCCGAGGACGAGCACCGCCATCCCGGCGATCGTGGCTGCCCCGGGCACCGCGAGGGTCCACACGCCGCTCAGGGGGCGCCGGGCGGTGACACCGGGCCGAGCCAAGTCCCACGCCCAGACCGCAATGAGGGTGAGGCCGAGCGCCCAGCCCGCATCCAAAGGCTCCCCGAAGGTGTACGTTCCGGCGGAAACCTGGAAGGCGTAGACGGCGTCGGTTGCCGCGAAGATCAATAGCCCAAGCACCAGAAGGGCCCACCGTCGGCCCACGTCGAGTCCGCGGGCGGCGGCAATCCCCGTGATGACCGACACGAGCAACAGATCGAGCAGAGGGTAGCTGGCGGACACCAGGGCGGCCGGGGAGGGCGGCCAGACACCCGCGGATGCAATCACCGGGCTGAGCAACACGGCCAGCACGGATGCCGCGCCAAGCGACCCGATGGCTCCGTCCACCAGGACCGACCGGGGTATTTCACCACGCTGACGGTGGACCAGGACAGCGAGTCCGGCCAGAATCAGCGGATAGAAAAGCGTGTAACCGATGTCGGCCGGAGACGGAAACGAGAGGGTCGCCGCGCCCGCGAGCAGGTAATAGGTGCTGCCGAGAGTAAAGGCCGTCATCGCGGCCGACACCAGAATCAGCTGCGTGCGGCCGCGCTCCGCGCGGAGCGCGGCTGCCCAGCAGAGCAGGGCCGGGAGCCCCGCAGTGATTAGCGACAAGGAGCCGGTGAAAACCGGGCCGAAGGAGGCGAACAGGCCGATCGCGTAACCGATCAGCAGCACCCACATCAGCCACAGGATCCAGTGGCCGAGCCGCGCATGGCGAAGGGAGCGGTCATCGATTCGATCCGCGTGCGCGTTGGCGTGCATCGGATCCCCCGCTCCCGTTGCGTACACGCTAGCCGAGCCGTCATGGGCCGATGGACCAACGCCCCCGAGTACGACCACCCCAAAACGGGGGGTGGCGTCATCCGACGGGCGGAACGAACTCGAGCGGCTCGACGACGGAGCACGCGACCAGCGCGCCGAGGAGCCGCAACGGCCACGTATGGGGGCGGTGAGGCCGGTTCGTGACACCACCACGGGATCCACGCGGCGCCATTCTGCCCCCTCCCGCTCTACTGGTCAGATTATCGACCGGAGCACAGCGCACGGACTCCCAATTACTCCCCGGGGTACCGCAGGCCGATTTGCGCGCGCACCAGGTCGAGCGTCTCCATGATCGCCACCACTTCCTCGACCGGCAGGATGTCGCTCGAGATCTTGCCGGCCCGGATCAGTTGCTCCGCTTCGGCCGCCTGGTAGTGCATGCCGCGCCCGTTGATCTCGGCGGTGAAGGTCTCGATGACCTCGTTCGCGCTGTTGAGCACCCGGAAGTCCGTGGGCGAGTACCAGACCCGGTCGATGTCGATGCGGCCCAGCGTGCCGAGGATGGTGGCCGTGTTCGGGCCGGTGGTGTTGCTGGCCGACAGGGTCTGGGCGATCTGCCCGCCCGCGTAGCGGAAGGTCGTGGCGATCTGCGCGTCGGCGCCGGTGGCCTTGAAGGTGGCGGTCGCGAGGATCGTCTCCGGGCGTCCGAACAGTTCGGACGCGAAGGTGAGCGGGTAGATGCCGAGGTCGAGGAGCGCCCCGCCGCCCAGGTGCATGGCGTTCAGCCGGTGCGCCGGGTCATCCGGCAGGTCCTGGGTGTGATCGGCGATCAGGGTGCGCACGTCGCCGAGGGTGCCCTCGGCGAGGATCTCGCGGATGCGCACCATGTGCGGCAGGAACCGGGTCCACATTCCCTCGAGCACCAGCAGCCCCAGGGTCGCGGCGAGGTCGACGACCTCGCGGGCCTCGGCGCCGTTCAGGGTGATCGGCTTCTCGATCAGAACATGCTTGCCGGCATTCAGGGCGAGCTTGGCGTTCTCGGCGTGAAACGGATGCGGGGTCGAAATGTAGATGATGTCGACATCCGGGTCCGCGGCCAGGGCCTCGTAGCTCGGATGAGCCGTGGGAATGCCGAACTCGGCCGCGAAGGCATCCGCCGACGCCTGCGAGCGGGAACCGACCGCCTGCACCTGAAAACCGTTCCGGACGAGGTCGTTCGTGAATGCGTGGGCGATCCCGCCCGTGGCCAGGATTCCCCAGCGAATAGTGTCGGTGCGGGTTGTGTCGGTCATGGGATCAGCCTAGCGATCGCGGGCGGCCGGCGGCCGGCGGCCGAGCCCGTCACGACCCGGCGACCTGGCCCGGCGGCCCGGCACCGGGCATCCGTGGGACAGCACGGTGACTCCGGAGATTTTCGCAACACGCCGCTCGGCCGGGCCGTAGAACCGGCGTTTCCCGAAAATCTCCGCGTTTACGTGACGACGGATGCCCCGGTCGGCTCAGTCAGCCTCAGGTTGCGGGCTCAGTAGGGCGGTGTCAGCTCGATGAGCCGCGCCGCGTGCGTGCGCGCCTGCACGAAGTGGCTTTCCGCGAGGTTGCGGTTGGCGACCACGCGGGCGAGGCGACTTCGGTCGATGAGGCGGTCGATTTCGTCCCGGCCACGAGCCCGACGCCCCTGTACGCGATTCGGGTGACTTCGCGGTGCGCACTCGCGTGGCGGGTGTGCGCGGCGCGAGCGAAAGCCACGGCTGCCTGAGTTGAGATGGAGCCGCCTATCAGAATCGAACTGATGACCTTCTCATTACGAGTGAGACGCTCTACCGACTGAGCTAAGGCGGCGTCACGATTATTCCTCTCGGAAAACCTCGGACACAGCTACAAAGCCTAGCTGGTCTTCAGGGTCATCTCGTACAGGTCCGCGAAGGATGCCGCGACGTGCGTGGCCAGGGGGCGGGCCGCGTCGGAGTCGGCCCAGCACCGCCAGGCGTGGCGGAGCGCAGCCACGGCCACCAGGGTGAACAGGAGCGCCCGCTGCTCAAGCTGCGCCGAGCCGGCGCCGAGCTCGGGGTGGTCGACGACGAAGCGCCGGGTGACGATCTCCTGCAGTCGACCCTCGAAGTTGCGCAGGGTGGCCATCCGCATCCCGAACAGGTAGGGATTCTCCTTCATGACCTGACGCCGCAGCTGGTGGATCTCCCGGTCACCCTCGGTGTTCCTGAGGCTGACCGAGAGCAGCGCGGCCAGCTGAGCCAGGATGTCCCCATCGCGGCCGCCGTGCACGAAGGCCTCGATCTGCTCTTCGGACGCGAGGTCGAGTTCGTCGCCGACCAGCGCGGCATCCTTCGAGGGGAAGTAGTTGAAGAAGGTGCGCGGCGACACGTCGGCGAGCCGGCTGATGTCCTCGACGGTCACCTTCTCGAGCCCCCGCTCGCAGGAGAGCGTCAACACGGCGCGCTGGATGGCGCGTCGCGTTGCGAGCCGCTTACGTTCGCGTAGGCCCGGTTCCTCGTGGTGCAGCGACATGCCTCAATTCTTACACAGCGCGCAAATCTGCAGCCAGGCGGATGCTCAGCACATCGGGTCTTCGGCCGGCACCGTGCCCTTCAGCAGGTAATCGTCGACGGCCGAGTTCACACAGTCGTTCGATTTGTTGTAGGCGGTGTGCCCTTCGCCGGTGAAGGTGACGAGGTGGCCGCTGGCGAGCTGCTCCGACAGGTTCTCGGCCCACACATAGGGTGTGGCCGGGTCGTTGGTGGTGCCGATGACCAGGATCGGGTCGGCCCCCTCGGCGGCGATCTCGGACCGCTCCCCGTCAAACTGGTAGGGCCAGTTGGCGCAGCCGATGTCGCCGAACGCCATGTACTTGCCGATCGTCGGGGCGGCCTGTTCGATCTCGGCGGCCTGCGCGCGCATCGAGGCGGGATCGTCGTTGTAGCTGTAGTCCACGCAGTTGATTGCCAGAAAGGCCTCGGTCGCGTTGTCGCGGTAGGTGCCGTCGGCGGACCGGCCGTTGTAGCCGTCCGCGAACTGGAAGGCCATGTCGGCGTCGCCCTGCAGAACGATCGCGAACATCTCACTCAGGTTCGGCCACGCGGTGGCCTGGTAGAGCGGGTAGATGATGGCGGTGAGCAGCGTGTTCGCGCCGAGTCGACGGCCGTCGGTGGCCGTGATCGGGCTGACGTCAACCGAGGCGAGCAGGGCTCCGATGGTAGTCATGGCCTCGTCGACGGTGCCATCGAAGGGGCACTCCTCGCCGGCCAGGCAGTCGGCCAGATAGGAGCGCAGCGCGTTCTCGAACCCGGTGGCCTGCACCCGGGTCACATCGGCGTTGCTGGTGGACGGGTCGAGGGCGCCGTCGAGGGCGAGGCGTCCGACCCGCTCGGGGTAGAGGTCCGCGTAGGTCGCACCGAGGAAGGTGCCGTAGGAGTAGCCGAGGAAGTTGAGCTTCTCGTCACCGAGCGCGGCGCGCAGCAGGTCGAGGTCGCGGGCTGCGCTGAGGCTGTCGACGTGTGCGAGCAGGGCGCCGGTATTCTCCTGGCAGGCGGCCCCGAAGTCGACGGCGGCCGTCGACAGCTCCTGGATCCAGGCGTCGCTCCCCCGCACCGCGGCGGGCAGGCCGTAGAGGTACTCGTCCATCTCAGCCGGTTCGTAACAGCTCACCGCCGAGGAACGGCCCACCCCGCGCGGGTCGAAACCGACGACGTCGAAACCGGCCTGCAGCTTCGCATCCGTGGCGTAGTCGAGGGAATCCTTCACGAAGTCGTAACCGGAGCCGCCGGGGCCTCCGGGATTGACCAGCAGGGAACCCACCCGGGTGCCCGTGGCCGGATGCCGCACCAGCGCCAGGTCGACCGTCTCGCCGCTGCCCGGGTCGGCCCAGTCGAGCGGCGCCGAAGCCGTGGTGCACTGCAGGCCGGAGTCGCAGTCCGCCCACTTCAGCACCTGGTCATAGAACGGTTCGAGGTCGGCGTCGACCTTCTCCCCGGTCGGGACCGAGGTGGTCGGCGCCTGCCCCGGCAGGAACAGCGGCACGCAGCCGCTGAGGCCCATGGCGAGCACCAGTGCCAGGGCGGTGGCCCTGGCACGCGCCGACAGGGTGCGCACGCGAGTTCGTCTGGTCAACGGATTCCCCTTTTCTGGGACGTGTTCTCGGTCACCGGCGGATTGCCGATACGAGCATGGCCTCGAGGGCCAGCGCCGGCGCCACGTTCGATTCGATCCGCTGCCGGGCTTGGGCGATCGCGTCCAGGGTGAACAGCGTGGCGGCGGGCGCACAGACGGTTCCCGCCGCCCGCACCTCCGTGAGGAGTTCCCGGTTGATGACGCTGGTCTCCCGGCCGAGCTGCACCATGATCACGTCGCGGTACAGCGAGGTGAGGTCGACCAGGATGCGGTCGATCCCGTCGCGGAGGCTGCGGGTGGCCCTCCGCTTCTGGTCATCTTCGAGGGCCTTGATCTGGCTGCGCAGGCCGGGCGGGACCGACTGTCCCGGCTCGACGCCCAGGGAGCGCAACACGCCCTCACGCTCGGCGGCGTCGCGCTCGAGTGTGATCGCCTTCGCGTCGTCACCGGCGATGGCGAGCAGCCGGGCCGCCGCATTCACCGCCGCCGACACGCCGCGGATGCCGAGGGCCGCCCGCAGGGTCTCCTCGCGTCGCGCTCGCGCCTCGGGGTTCGTCGCCAGGCGGCGGGCCATGCCGATGTGGCTCTGCGCCTCCCGAGCGGCTCGTTCCGCGGTGGCCCGGTCGACACCGTCCCGGGCCACGAGCAGCTCGGCGACGTCGTCGATGCTCGGCACCCGCAACCGCACCGATCGCACGCGGGACCGGATCGTGGGCAGCAGGTCAGCCTCGCTGGGAGCGCAGAGAATCCACACGGTGCGCTCCGGCGGCTCTTCCAAAGCCTTGAGCAGAACGTTGGAGGTGCGCTCGACCATGCGATCGGCGTCTTCGACCACGACCACCCGGTAACGGCCCACCGACGGTGAGTACTGCGAGCGCTTCACGGCCTCTTTGACCGAGTCCATCTTGATGATGACGCCCTCGGTGGAGAGCACGGTCAGGTCGGGATGCGTCCGGGCGTCGACCAGGCGGCGGGCGCTCTCGTCACCGGCCTCGGTGCCGGGACTGAGCAGCGCGGTCGCGAAGGCGAACGCGAGGTTGGAGCGGCCCGAGCCGGGCGGCCCGGTGATCAGCCAGGCGTGCGTCATGGCCGACCCGGCGCGCGCCTCGGCGTCTCCGTCACTCGGACGTTCGGCCGCCGCGCGGAAGATCGCGATCGCTCTCGCCTGACCCGTCAGGCCATCCCACACAGTCATCGCACCAGAGTACCTTTCGTCGGTGACAGAGGGCTTAGAGCTCGTCCAGCCGGCGCCGTCCGCTGGTTGCGCCCCCGGCAGGGCCCGTCCAGTCGGCGCATTCCGTCCAGCCGGCGCAGCATCGCGCCTGATGCCGAACCAATTCGACGGAGATTTTGCCGAAAACGGCCGGTTTGGGGCCGATAACGGGGTCCAGGGCCAAAATCTCCGTCGAATTCGCACGGCGCACGGCGCACGGCGAGCCCGCGCATGAAACGGATGCCGCCGCAGCGGCGGGCCGCCGGGCCGCAGCGGCCTCGGACATCCGTTCACTTCGCCTCTAGAGCAGCGCGGCGACCCGGTCGCGGATGACGGCGGCGATCTCGGCCACCGGACGCCCGGCGTCCACGACCAGAAACCGCTCCGGCTCGGCGTCAGCCAGGGCGAGGAACGCGGCGCGCACCCGGCGGTGAAAGTCGCTCTTCTCCGCCTCGAGCCGGTCGAAGGGCTTGTTCTCAGCGTCGAGGCGGCCGCGCGCCACGGTCTCGTCGAGGTCGAGCAGCACGGTCAGCGCGGGCAACAGTCCCTCCGCCGCCCAGAGCGACAGATCACGCACCGGGGCGGCGTCGAGCACCCGTCCGGCACCCTGGTAGGCGACGGATGAGTCCAGGTAGCGGTCCTGGATCACCACTTCGCCTCGGGCGAGCGCCGGCCGCACCGCGGTCGCGATGTGCTGGGCCCGATCGGCGGCGTAGAGGAGCGCCTCGGCCCGCGCTGCGATCTCACCGCGGTGGTGCAGCACGATCTCACGGATGGCGCCGCCGACATCCGTTCCGCCGGGCTCGCGGGTGCGCAGCACGGTGCGCCCGCTCTGCCGGAGCCAGTCGGTGAGAAGCTCCGACTGGGTCGTCTTGCCGCACCCGTCACCACCCTCGAGGGTGATGAACAGCCCGGCAGCGGCGGGATCGGTCACGGCTTCCGGAACTTCTCGGGTCACGACAGCGACGACGCCTGGGTCGCGGCCTTCGCGGCCGCGGTGGCCGCCCGGGTCGCCGCAGCCTTGGCCGCCGTCGCGGCCTTCTGAGCCGGGGTGCGCTGAGCGCGCACCGTCGTGGTGGCACCCGACGGAGTCGGCTTTTTGACGGCCAACTTCCGAGCCGGGGCCTTCCTGACCGCCGCCTTCTTCGCCGGGGCCTTCTTGACCGCCGTCTTCTTGGCCGGGGCCTTCTTCGCCGGCGCCTTCTTGACGGCCGGGCCCTTGGCGCGCTTGTCGGCGAGCAGCTGCACGGCGCGGTCGAAGTCGACCTCCTCCACCGTCTCGGCTTTCGGGATGGTGGCGTTGGTGATGCCGTCGGTGACGTAGGCGCCGAACCGGCCGTCCTTGATCTTGATCGCCTTGCCGCTCTCGGGGTCGGGAACCTCGAACTCCTTGAGCGCGCTCGACGCCCGCCGGGCGCCGTACTTGGGCTGGGCGTACAGGTCGACCGCACCGGCCAGATCGATCTCGAAGATCTGGTCCTCGCTGGTCAGTGACCGGGTGTCCACGCCCTTCTTGAGATACGGGCCGAACTTGCCGTTCTGGGCCGTGATCTCCGCGCCCGTCTCCGGGTCGAGGCCGACCACGCGCGGCAGGGAGAGCAAATGCAGGGCCGTGTCGAGGTCGATCGTGGCGAGGTCCATGGTCTTGAACAACGAGGCCGTGCGCGGTTTCACCGCGGCGACCTTCTTCGCCGGGGGCTTGCGCTTGGGCTTCGCGGCCGCGGCCGTCGTTTTGGTCGTGGAGGCAGCCTCGGCGGCGGCCGAATCGGCAAGCAGGGTCACCTCGCCGGTGACCGGGTCGATGGTCTCGCCGGGTTCGACGACCTCGACCTCGGGCTCCAGCTCGGTGACGTAGGGGCCGAACCGGCCGTCCTTCGCCACGATCCGCTTGCCGTTCTCCGGGTTCTCGCCGATCACGCGGTCGGTGATGACCGGCGCGTCGATGAGTTCGCGGGCTTTCGCCGGGGTCAGCTCGTCGGGGGCCAGGTCCGGCGGAATGTTCACCCGGCGCGGCGGGGCATCCGGTGCCGCGCCCGGGTCGATGACCTCGAGGTAGGGACCGTACTTGCCGATGCGCAGGGTGATGTCGTCGCCGATGGGCATCGAGTTGATCGAGCGCGCGTCGATCTCGCCGAGGTTGTCGATGACCTGGCGCAGGCCGCGGTGCTTGTCGGAACCGAAGTAGAAGCTGGTCAGCCAGTCCACTCGGTCGGCTTTGCCGTCGGCGATGCGGTCGAGGTCGTCTTCCATCTCGGCGGTGAAGTCGTATTCGACCAGGTCGGAGAAGTACTCCTCGAGCAGGCGAACGACGGAGAAGGCGATCCAGTTGGGCACCAGCGACTGGCCGCGGGGGGTGACGTAGCCGCGCTCGGTGATCGTGGAGATGATCGACGCGTACGTCGAGGGGCGGCCGATGCCGAGCTCCTCGAGCTTCTTCACCAGGCTCGCCTCGGTGTAGCGGGCGGCCGGGGTGGTCTCGTGGCCCTTGGCTTCCACGTCGAGCAGGGTCAGCTTCTGGCCCTCTTCGAGCGGCGGCAGCTTGGACTCGGTGGCGTCGGTGGGTGCGTTGCGCTCCTCGTCACGGGATTCCTCATAGGCCAGCATGAAGCCGCGGAACGTGATCACGGTGCCGCTGGCGGCGAATTCCGCGAGCACCCCGGATGTCGCGGGGTGCGTGGACGTGCCGGTCGGCCCGGCCGCGATGGTCACCGACGCGGTCGAGCCGGTCGCATCCGCCATCTGCGAGGCGACGGTGCGCTTCCAGATCAGGTCATAGAGCTTGAAGTCGTTGCCGCGCAGAGTGGATGCGAGCGCCGAAGGGGTGCGGAATGTGTCGCCGGACGGACGGATCGCCTCGTGCGCCTCCTGAGCATTCTTGCTCTTGCCCTTGTACAGGCGGGGCTTGTCGGGCACCGTTTCGGGGCCGTAGAGCGCCGCCGCCTGGGTGCGCGCGGCCGTGATCGCCTGCTGCGACAGCGACGGCGAGTCGGTTCGCATATAGGTGATGTACCCGTTTTCGTAGAGCGACTGGGCCACGCTCATGGTCTGGCGGGCGGTGAAGCGCAGCTTGCGGGCCGCCTCCTGCTGCAGGGTCGAGGTGGTGAAGGGCGCGGCCGGGCTACGACGGTAGGGCTTGGCGGTCACCTTCGTCACGGTCAGGGCGACCGATGGTTCCTTGAGGGCGGTGGCCAGGGCGAGGGCGGATGCCTCGTCGAGCGTGACCGCCGTCACCTTGGGTTTCAGCCGGCCGAGGTCGTCGAAGTCGCCGCCGGAGGCGATGCGCTCTCCGCCCAGGCGCACGAGCTTCGACTGGAATGCGGAATCCACCCGGGACGCGCCGGTAGCAAGCTGGGCGATGAGGTCCCAATAACCGGCCGACACGAACGCGAGGCGCTCGCGTTCGCGTTCGACGACGAGGCGGGTGGCCGCGGACTGCACGCGGCCGGCGGACAGGCCCGGGCCGACCTTGCGCCAAAGCACGGGGGAAATCTCGTAGCCGTAGATGCGGTCGAGGATGCGCCGGGTCTCCTGCGCGTCGACGAGGGCGGTGTCGAGGTCGCGGGTGTTGTCCTTCGCCTGAAGGATGGCTTCCTTGGTGATTTCGTGGAAGACCATGCGCTTGACCGGCACCTTGGGCTGCAGGACCTGCAGCAGGTGCCAAGCGATGGCCTCGCCTTCGCGGTCCTCATCAGTTGCGAGCAGGAGTTCGTCGGCGTTCTTCATGGCCCGTTTGAGTTCGGCCACGGTCTTCTTCTTCGCGTCGGACACGACGTAGTACGGCTCGAAACCGTTTTCCACGTCGACCGAGAACTTGCCGAGCGGACCCTTTTTCAGTTCGGGTGGCAGGTTCTTGGGCTCGATCAAGTCGCGAATATGGCCGACCGAGGACAAGACCTCGTAGCCGTCGCCCAGATACGCGGCGATCGATTTCATCTTCGTCGGCGATTCGACAATGACCAGCTTCTTAGTGCCTGGCACCAGACTCCTCTTTATAGGTACGGGTCCAAGTGGGCCATGGCACACCATACACACTTCAATATGGTGCCTGCCTAATCGACCACGCCGCGCGAGACCATTGGGGGTTGCCAGGCCTGCGCTGGCGGAGACAATTGGAGCATGGCGAATTCAGCGACGGGCACGTACACCGCGAAGCTCACGGACGGCCCCCTCCAAGGCAAGACAGTCACCACCCAGTTCCTGGAATCCGGCGATCCGCGGCCGCGACTCGAGATCCCTGCCGACGGCAACAAGCGCTACCTCTATCTACGCGGCTCCGGCCTCGAATTCGACTCCAGCACATTCCCGGCTCGACCCACCGCCGTGGACTACCGCTACATCGAGGCCCTCTTCGACTGAGCCGCCCGTGGCTTTCGCGCCCGCTGAGACGAAGTCAGCCGGCGGGGCCGCCGGGCGAATCGGGCGGCCCGGCCCGTGCCTGCGCGCCCAGCTCGAACCCGAGGTAGCCGCGCACCGCGGTCACCGATGCGATCAGTCCCTCCACCGTGCAGACGGTGACGGATGCCCCGTTCAGCCTCGCGGCTTCGGCCGCCGCCGCGCAGGGAATCCCGGCCACGGCGCCCGAGGCGGTGTCGGCGGCGGCGAGCGCCGCGGCATCCGCTGCCCCCTGCACCGCCTGACCGACCACCAGCGCGGCGAACAGCGGCAGCAGCACCGCCGTCAGGAGCATGACCGCGCCCAGCACCCCGACAGCTAGCACCGTACCCGAGCCGCGCTCGGGTGCTGACCAGTGCCGCCGCCGCAGAGCCCGGCGAGTCACGGTCCGCCGCCGCAGAGCCCGGGAAATCAGCGTCCGGGACCTCCCCCGGCGGGGCCTCACCGGCCACCGCCGAGCGCGCAGGACCCGGCCCGGAGCGTGAGGCCGAAGGCCGCGAAAGCGCCGAACGAGCTCGGTGCGCGCAGGTTCACGCAGACGAACTCACCCCGGCGCTCCGGGGTCATCGAGGCCCCCTGCACCGCCCGCTGCACCAGCCCAGAGGCCCGGTCGACGCTGTCGCCGCGGGAGAGGGACCGGGCGGCATCGGCCGCGGCATCCGTGAGGCGCACCTGCTGGCCGATCACTTGCAGGGCGCCCAGGCAGCAGGCGAGCACGAGCAGTACAGCCGGAACGACCGTCGCGAACTCGGCGGTGACGCTGCCGCGGTCGCGGGGGCGGTCCCTGGGGCCGGGGCGGCGCCGCGCGCGGCTTCGGGCGCTCGGGGCGTCGTCGGAGTGCCCGTCGAAGTGCCCGTCGAAGTGCCCGTCGGAGTGCCCGTCGGAGTGCACGTCGGAGTGCCCGTCGGGCCGGCGGCTACCCCACGGAAAGCGCATTGCGCACCAGATCGGTCAGGATGCCGCGCACCTCGTCGCCGCGCAGGATGACGATCAACAGGCCGGCGAATCCGACCGCCGCCATCGTTGCGACGGCGTATTCGGCGGTGGCTGCACCCGTCTCGGCGCGCAGGCCGCGCGGCAGCCGGAACCGGTCGGGGCGCGGAAGCCGGGGTGCCGGTGCCGCCTTGCGCAGAGAATCGTGGCCGAGGCCGGGGCCGGTGGTCGCTGCGTCGATCGTGCCGGTGGCGCGCTCGGCGATCAGGTTCCTGGTCAGGTTGGTGACCTCGTCGGTGGCCGGTTCAACGGTCGGTTGCAGGGCCTGACCCCTGGTCGGTTTGGCGGCCTGATCGGTGGTCGGTGTCAGGGCATAATCGGTGGTCGGTTCGATGGGGGGCATTCGTTCGTCTCCTTCTCGCGTCGGGCGACGCGGTGTGTGGGCGGCACGAGTGGTCTCAGACTGGCGCGGGCGAGGGCGGAACACCGACAGCCGCTCGCTTCGGTGCAGAACTTCAGAAAACGAGCACTGTGGACGAGAGGACGGTCATCAACAGCGGCAGAACTCCGACCAGCATGAATGCGGGCAGCACGCACACCCCGAGCGGGATCATGAGCGTGACCGCGAGGGTGGCGGCCCGGTGCTGGCCGTCGCTGCGGGCCTGCCGACGCAGCTGGTCGGCCTCGCTTCGCAACAGCTCCGCGGCGGGAACGCCGGCGCGCACCGACAGAGCGAGCACCCGGTCGATGCTGGCCGCCGAGGCCGCGCGGTGCAGGGCGAACCGCTCTGCCGCCGCGTCGACCAGGGTCCGGGCGCGGTCGACGGAGCCGCCGCCGGTCATGGCGATGGCGGTGAGGTCCAGTTCGAGCCCGGGGGTCGGGTCCCGTGCCCGGGCGGAGTGCACGAGCCGCCGGTTCCAGCGGTCCGCCGCCAGCATGAGGGCGCCGCCGCCGGCGAGGCAGGCCCAGCCGGGTGCGGTGAGGAACAGCGTCTGCAGCGTGTTGAAGCCCAGAAGGCTGCCGAACAGCACACCGACGACCGGCAAGAACGCGACCATCCGTGCCGTGGCGCTCGGGCCGGCGAGCGCCACGGCGAGGTCGGCGTGCAACTGGCCGAGGTCCCGGAAGGATGACGCCAGTTGCCGCAGGCAGGAGGCCAGCGGCGCTCCGGCCTGGGTGGCCACCTGCCAGGCCGCGGCGAGGCCCAGCCAGGCGGCGCCGATCTGGCCGCCGAGTGCGCGGGCCTCGGCGGCCACGGCGTCGGCGATGTTGTCGCCGCGGCGCCCGGCGTCGGCCGCCGCCCGGATGATCTGTGCCCCCGAAGAGGGCGGTGTCGGCGACAGAGACTTTTCGCCGACGGGGTGCGAAGCGACGGGTTCGAGGTAGGCCCACGCGGATGCCGGGGAGACGCCGGCGGCGAGGAGAACCGCGATGCGTTGGGTCACCTGCGCCACCTGCTCGATGGCCGGGCTGGGCGGACCGTGCCGCCGTTTCACGCCGAGCCACGTGCCGACTCTCCTGCCGAGTCTCGTGCCGACTCTCATTCCGACTCTCCAGTCTCGGCGGGCGCGGCGGCCCGCCGCCCGTGTGTGCGGACCGGTCTGGGCGGGCCGGACTCCCCCGGGGCCCAGCGGTTCCCCGGGGCCGCGGCGATCACCAGCAGGCGATCCCGGGCGTCCAGCGCGAACCGGCCGAGCGGAGCGAGCCGACGGCGGCCCTCGCGGCGCTCGAGGTGCAGCACCAGCCCGATCGCGCTCACCGCCTGCCGCGCCACCGCTTCCGGACTCAGTCCGGCGAGAGCGCCGAGGGCCTCGAGTCGGGCCGGAACGTCGTGCAGGGAGTTCGCGTGCAGGGTACCGGCGCCGCCGTCGTGGCCGGTGTTGAGCGCGGCCAGCAGCTCCCGGATCTCGGCACCGCGGCATTCGCCGAGCACCAGCCGGTCGGGGCGCATCCGTAACGCCTCGCGCAGGAGACTCTCCAGGCCGATCCGGCCGGCACCCTCGAGGTTCGGCTGCCGTGCCTCGAGCGCCACGACATGCGGGTGGTCTATGCGCAGTTCGGCGACGTCCTCGATGGCCACGATGCGTTCCCCAGGCGGTGCCTCGCCCAGCAGCGCCGCGAGCAGGGTGGTCTTGCCGCTGCCGGCGGCTCCCGTGATGAGCAGGTTCTCGCGCCGGTGCACGGCCACGCGCAGCCGGTCGGCGACGGCGACGGATGCCTCCCCCACCCCGAACAGACCCCCGGCGGCGAGCGTGGCGAGGCTCAGCCGCTCGGCGCGAGGCAGCCGGATGGACAGCAGCGTGCCCGTGCTCGACGCCGGCGGCAGCACCGCATGCACCCGGATGCCGTCGGACAGCCGCACATCGACGCAGGGGCTGGCCTCGTCGATGTGGCGCCCGCCGAGGGCGATCAGGCGCACCGCCAATTCCCGCACAGCCGGTTCCGGGCAGCTCCACTGCGGGGCGTGCAGCAGTCCGTGGCCGGCATCCACCCACAGCCCGGCGGCGCCGTTGACGAACAGATCGGTGACCTCGCCGTCGGCGGCGAATTCGGCGAGCGGGCCGAGCACGAACACGTCGAGGGGCCGGATCGCCGGCAGCACACCGGGGCTGAGCACACCGGTGCCGAGCACACCGGGGCTGAGCGCACCGGGCGGCCGGGCATCCGTGCGGCGGTCGGGAGCACCGTTGGGAGGGCGGGCAGGCACGGACCTGCCATACGACGGGACGGCGACGAACGGCTCGGGCATGCCCCGACGTTAGATCGGCGGTGGGAGCGCATCCGGCCCCTGCGCCGGATCGAGGAGAACCCGGGCCGACCGCCGGCTGGGGAGGACCGGGACGCGCCACCGCGAAAAACCCCAGGTTAAAAAGGGGGGCGGCACCTATTGGGGGGAACAGGTGCCGCCTCGGCAGTGCGCTGATTGGGGGGAACCAGACACACCGCAGGTCAAAACTTTCGTTCAGACAAAGACAAATGTACAAGGGGAATTACAGATGCGCAAGTCCCCCGTGTCCTCATAAATGAGGACACAGAACCCGGGTGCCTGATGAGACCACAATTGGGGGTGGGAACTCGCCGCAATTCCGCGCAACCTGGGCGACACATGTCGCCGTGTAGGGTTCAGGAGGGGCTGGTTAACGCGCCCGATACACGCAGCGCATCGCAAAGGAGCGACATACGTATGAGCGTCAAGATCGATAACCTTCTCCATGAATCCCGCAGATTCCCGCCGACACCGGAATTTGCCGCACAATCCATCGCGAAGCCGCAGATCTATCAGGACGCCGCGGACGACCGATTGAAATTCTGGGCTGATCAAGCCCGCGAGCTTCTGCACTGGCATAAGCCGTTCACAAAAACCCTGGACTGGACCAATCCACCGTTCGCCAAATGGTTCGAAGACGGCGAATTGAACGTGGCCTGGAACTGCCTCGACCGGCACGTGCTGGCCGGCAACGGCGACCGGGTCGCGCTGCACTTCGAGGGTGAGCCGGGAGACTCCCGCGACATCACATATGCCGAGCTCACTGCCGAAGTGAAGCGTGCTGCGAATGTGCTGACAAAACTCGGCGTGAATGCCGGGGACCGCGTCGCGATCTACCTGCCGATGATTCCGGAGGCCGTCATCTCGATGCTCGCCGTGGCCCGCATCGGCGCCGTGCACTCGGTCATCTTCGGCGGTTTCAGCGCCGAAAGCCTCCGTTCGCGCATCGATGACGCCAGCGCCGTGCTCGTGATCACCGCCGACGGCGGTTACCGCAAGGGCAAGGCGTCCGCTCTCAAGCCAGCCGTCGACGCGGCTCTGGAGGGCGGCGAGACCACCGTGCGCAACGTGCTCGTGGTCAAGCGCACCGACGGCTTCGTGGAGTGGTTCGACCGCGACCTGTGGTGGCACGACGAGCTCGCCTCGGTCGCGGGAGAGCATGAGGCGCTGGGCTTCCCGGCCGAGAACCCGCTGTTCATCCTCTACACGTCCGGCACCACCGGCAAGCCCAAGGGCATCCTGCACACCACCGGTGGCTACCTCACGCAGGTGGCGTTCACCCACAAGAACGTGTTCGACCTGCACCCCGAGACGGATGTCTACTGGTGCACCGCCGACGTCGGCTGGATCACCGGCCACAGCTACGTGGTCTACGGCCCGCTCGCCAACGGCGCCACCCAGGTGCTCTTCGAGGGCACCCCGGACACCCCGCACCCCGGCCGGTGGTGGGAAATCGTTGAGAAGTACAAGGTGAGCATCCTGTACACGGCGCCCACGGCCATCCGTACCTTCATGAAGCTGGGTCGCCAGATCCCGCAGGGCTTCGACCTGACCAGCCTGCGCCTGCTCGGTTCGGTGGGCGAGCCCATCAACCCGGAGGCGTGGATGTGGTATCGCGAGGTCATCGGCGGCAATGTCGCGCCGGTGGTCGACACCTGGTGGCAGACCGAGACCGGCGCGATCATGATTTCCGCCCTGCCCGGCGTGACGACGACCAAGCCCGGCTCGGCGCAGAGCCCGATCCCCGGTGTCGTGATCGATGTGCTCGACGACGAGGGAAACCACGTGGGCCGAGACAACGGTGGCCTGCTCGTGGTGACCGAACCGTGGCCGTCGATGCTGCGCGGCATCTGGGGTGACCCGGAGCGCTTCAAGGAGACGTACTGGGAGAAGTTTGGATCGGAGAACCCGCGCTACTTTGCCGGTGATGGCGCCCGCCTCGACCGTGACGGTGAGATCTGGCTGCTCGGCCGGGTCGACGACGTGATGAACGTGTCGGGGCACCGTCTGTCCACGGCCGAGATCGAGTCGTCGCTGGTGGCGCACCCGATGACCGCCGAGGCGGCCGTGGTCGGCGCGCATGACGACACGACCGGCCAGGCGGTGGTGGCGTTCGTCATCATCAAGTACAGCCACCTGGAGGAGTCCTCGCACGCGGACATCCAGGCCGTGCTGCGGGCGCACGTGTCCCAGCAAATCGGTGCCATCGCGAGGCCCCGCCAGATCTTCATCGTGAGCGAGCTGCCGAAGACGCGCTCGGGCAAGATCATCCGGCGTCTGCTGCAGGATGTCGCGGAGGGCCGCGAGGTCGGCGACACCACCACCCTCGCTGACACCTCGGTGATGACGGCGATCATGTCCACCCTGAAGTAACCAGCGTCTAACCAATTCGTTCGGGCACGCACCCGAGTAGACACACGAAAGCGGGCAGGCCCAGTGGGCCTGCCCGCTTTCTGGGGCTCAGGCGAAGGAGACGATGAGCTCCAGCTCGACCGGGGAATCCAGCGGCAGCACAGCGACGCCGACGGCCGAGCGGGCATGCACGCCCCGGTCGCCGAAGATCTCGCCGAGCACCTGGGAGGCACCGTTGACGACACCGGGCTGGCCGGTGAACGACGGGTCGGATGCGACGAAGCCGGTGACCTTGACGACCTGCGTCACTCGGTCCAGCGATCCGATCGCGGCCTGGATGGCGGCAAGCCCGTTGAGCGCGCACTGCCGAGCGTAGTCCTGGGCGTCGGCGGCCGGCACGAGTCCGTGGCCGTCGCCGACCTTGCCGGTGGCCGGCAGCGCCCCCGAGATCATCGGCAGCTGACCGCTGGTGAACACCAGCGAGCCGGAGACCACGGCCGGCACATAGGTGGCCACGGGCGGCACGACGCTCGGCAGCTCGATGCCGAGCTCGGCCAGTCGGGCAGCGATCTGCGCCACGCCTCAGGCTCCTTCGGTGGCGACGGGGCGCTTGAGGTAGGCGACAAGCCCACCCTCGGGTCCGGGAACGACCTGCACGAGCTCCCAGCCCTCCGAGCCCCAGTTGTTCAAAATGGCAGCTGTGTTGTGAATCATCAGCGGCGTCGTAAGGTACTCCCAGGCAGGCATAAGGCTCCGATTCAGGCGGTTATTCAGATTTGTCACTTAGTCTCAATAGTATGTCTGCCAAAAATCGTACGGTCAGTGGAGCGCTCGGCGGGTTCCTCGGTTTCGTCGGGATGAGCGCCGTGGCCGGCGTCCTCGTCGCCGCCGCTGTCACCCCCGCTCTGGCCCTCTCCGGCATGACAGCCACGAACACGATCAACATGTTCGAGAGCCTCCCCGACTACCTCGCGATCGACCAGCTGGCGCAGAAGAGCAACATCTACGCGACCAACGCCGACGGCAGCCCCCTGCTTTTGGCCTCGTTCTACGATCAGAACCGGGTGGAAGTCGAGTGGGACGCGATCAGCCCGTTCGTGAAGGATGCCGTGATCGCGGGCGAGGACCCCCGCTTCTATGAGCATGGCGGCATCGACCTCGAGGGCACCGTCAAGGGCGTCGTGAGCACCGTGGCCACCGGCACCGCACGCGGCGGCTCCTCGATCACCCAGCAGTACGTGAAAAACGTGCAGGTGCAGAAGTGCGAGGCTCTGGCCGACGAAAAGAAGCGCATGAGCTGCTACGACACGGCCACGGAGACCACCCCCGACCGCAAGCTCAAGGAGATGCGCCTCGCCATCGGCGTGGAGAAGCAGTACGCGAAAGACGACATCCTTCGCCAGTACCTGAACATCGCCGGTTTCGGCGGCACGGTCTACGGCATTGAATCGGCCGCCAACTATTACTACAACACCACCGCCGCGGGCCTGTCACTGGCGCAGGCGGCGAGCCTGGTGGCGATCGTGAACAACCCGGTCAAGTTCCAGCTCGACAACCCGGAGAGCGAAACCAACGGCGTCGCCAACGGGTATGCCGCCAACAAGGAACGCCGCGACTACATCCTGGGCGAGATGCTCAAGTACCAGAAGATCACCCAGGAAGACCACGACGCCGCCCTGGCCACCGTGATCGAGCCCACCATCACGGAACCCAGCACCGGGTGTGCGACAGCCGGCGGCAGCGCCTACTTCTGCGACCTGGTCGTCAACACCCTGCGGAACGACCCCTCCTTCGGTGAAGACGAAGTCACCCGCATGGCCAACTTCCGTCGTGGCGGCTACGAGATCTACACCACGCTCGACCTCGACCTGCAGAACGCCGCCGAGACCACCATGAAGAAGCACGTGCCGAAGCAGTACGGGGACTGGGACGTGGGCGGTGTGATCACCAGCGTCGAGGTGGGCACCGGCCGAGTGTTGGCCATGACCCAGAACAAGGATTACAGCCAGGACCCGGCCGTGACCGAGAACAATAATGACTACACGGGCATCAACTACAACACCAACTCCAACGAGGGCGGCTCGCTCGGGTTCCAGCCCGGCTCGACCTACAAGGTCTTCACCCTCGCCGAGTGGCTGACCCAGGGGCACACGCTCAACGAGCGCGTCGACTCCCGCCGCAAGAGCGACTGGGGCGTGTTCAAGAACAGCTGTGAGGGCAACCAGAGCTATGTCTTCAACCCCAAGAACGACGCGAACGAGCCCGGCACCAACTACAGCGCGCTGCAGTCGACGATCGACTCCATCAACACCGGCTTCATCGGCATGGCGAAGAAGCTGGACCAGTGCGGCATCGCCACGATGGCCAACTCCTTCGGAGTGGGCCGCGCCGACCTGAAGCCTCTCGAACAAGGTCCCTCGGCCGTGCTCGGCACGAACGAGGTCGCGCCGCTCAGCATGGCCATCGCCTTCGCCGGCATCGCCAACAACGGCGTCAGCTGCAGCCCGATCGTGATCGACCGGATCGTCGGCGGCGACGGCGTCGACATGACCCCGCCGCAGACCAAGTGCACCCAGGCGGTCACCCCTGAGGTCGACGCCGGCATGACGTATGCCATGCAAAAGGTGATGACCGAAGGCTCGGGACGCGCGTCGAATTCCGCGACCTCCCCGAAGGTGCCGATGATCGGCAAGACCGGAACCACCGACGGCAACAAGGACACCTGGATGAGCGGCGCGAGCACCAAGGTCGCCACGGTGATCGGCGTCGTCAGCGTCACCGGCGACATCAACCAGCGTCTCGTCCGCGACTGGGAGGGCGGCACGGCTGCCACCGCCCGTCACCGCATGTGGCCGGAGGTGATGAGCGTCGCGAACGCGAAGTACGGCGGAGACGCCTTCGCCGAGGCATCCAACAAGGTGCTGCAGGCCGTTCAGATTCCGGTCCCCGACCTGCGCGGCAAGTCGATGAGCGAAGCCGCCTCCACCCTGACCTCGGCCGGCTTCGACGTGGTCGACGGCGGTGTGACCGACTCCGAGATGCCCGCCGGCACCGTGGCCCGCACCGACCCGGCCGGCGGCAGCAGCGCCAGCCGCGGCTCGACCGTGACCGTCTACTCCAGCAATGGCGCGCTCAAGATCGTGCCCGATGTCGTGGGCAAGACCGAGGCCGAAGCTACCTCCACCCTGGCGGGCTTCGGCATCGTCAAGCAGGAGCAGGACGTCACCGACCCGAAGCAGGTCGGCACGGTGCTCTCCATGACACCGACCGCCGGCTCCGGCGCCGCGGCGGGCAGCTCCGTCACGATCGTGGTCGGCAAGCTTGCCGCCGGCGCGAAGCCCGACGCGAAACCCGACGCGAACGGCGGGGGCAACGGATGACCCGCGCCAACTCCGCAGGCACCTCCCTGGCCGTCAGCGCCGGGGTGGTAGCCGCGGCCGGAGTCGTCGCGTTCGCCTGGGGCTCTCTCGTGGAGCGCCGCATGTTCACCCTCCGCGAGGTTCTCGTTCCGGTGCTCGCGCCGGGATCCGCCCCGATCAAGGTGCTGCACCTCTCCGACCTGCACATGGCACCGTGGCAGCGGGATAAACAGGACTGGGTGCGCGGCTTGGCCGACCTCGCGCCGGACCTGATCGTGAACACGGGCGACAACCTCGGTCACGCCGACGGCATTTCCGGGATCGAGTATGCCCTCGAACCGTTCCGCGGCATTCCGGGCATCTTCGTCAACGGGTCGAACGACTACTACGGGCCGCAGTTGAAGAACCCGATGCGGTACTTCCGTGCCCCGTCGACGCTTCGCTCGGCGTTTCACGAGAAGCTCGACATCGCCCACCTGCACCGGGTGTTCGGCGACCTCGGCTGGATCGACCTCGACAACGCAGCGGCCGCGCTCGACATCAACGGCACCCACCTGGAGCTGTTCGGGGTGGATGACCCGCACATCGGGCTCGACCGCCTCGACCTGATCACCCGGGCGATCGACGACCTGCGCGCGAACGACCCGTTGTCGGAGGAGCACTGGCCCGACCCCGAGGAGGCGACCCCGCCGCGGTCGACGCTCACGGTGGGCGTCGCCCACGCGCCCTACCAGCGGGTGCTCAACTCGTTCGTCAACCATGGTGCCCAGCTGATCCTGGCCGGGCACACGCACGGCGGGCAGGTGTGCGTTCCCCGGTACGGCGCCCTCGTCACCAACTGCGACATCCCACGCAAGCAGGTCAAGGGCCTCAGCCTCTGGGACTCCGGACTGCACACCTCGTACCTGAACGTGTCCGCGGGGCTCGGCACGTCGATCTACGCGCCGGTGCGGTTCGCCTGCGCGCCGGAGGCGACCCTGCTCACGCTGACGGCGGCGTAGCGGGGTTATCGGCAGGCTCGGCACCGGATGGTCGTGGTAGGGCATCCGGGGGGTTATACTTGTCAAGGCTTACGGGCCATCGGGGTATGGCGCAGCTTGGTAGCGCGCGTCGTTCGGGACGACGAGGTCGCAGGTTCAAATCCTGTTACCCCGACAGATATGCAAAACCCTCACTCTTCGGAGTGGGGGTTTTTGTAGTTGGTGTTTGGTAGTTGGTGTTTGGTGTTTGGTGCGGCCGGGCCGGCGCGGCCAGAAGCGCGAGAGGATCATGTCATGACCGATTCCAGCCCGGGTCTCCCCGCACCTGTCGCTATCCCACGGCATGCCTGGCAGGCCCTGATCGTGCTGCTGGCCGGCATGTTCATGGCGCTGCTCGACACCACGATCGTGAATGTGGCGCTTCCGACCATCCGTACCAGCCTGGATGCCTCGGAGGCCACCCTCTCCTGGATCATCTCCGGCTACGCGCTCGCCTTCGGGATCGCGCTGATCCCGGCCGGGCGGCTCGGCGACCGCATCGGCCACAAGTGGGTCTTCTTCACCGGTCTGCTGCTGTTCACCCTGGCCAGCCTCGCCTGCGGGCTCGCGCAGAACGATCTGCAGCTGATCATCGCCCGGGTCGTGCAGGGGCTTGCCGGCGGCATGTTCGTGCCGGCCGTGACCGCTGTGATCCAGCTTCTGTTCCCGCCCATCACCCGCGGCAAGGCGTTCGCGATCATGGGCACGGTGATCGGCGTATCCACGGCGCTCGGCCCGATCATCGGCGGCCTGATCATCGAGGCCTTCGGCGACGAGAACGGATGGCGCCTGGTCTTCTGGGTCAACCTGCCGATCGGCATCGTCGCCCTCGTCGCGGCGGCGATCCTGTTGCCGGCCGGCTCCGAACGTGCCCCGGGCACCCCGAGCGGCGGCATCGACTGGGTGGGCCTATTGCTGATCTCCGGCGGGCTCGTGGCGCTGCTCGTTCCCCTGATCGAGGGCGAGGACCAGGGCTGGCCGCTCTGGACCTACCTGACCCTGGCAGCGGGGGCGCTGTTGATTGTGGCATTCGGCTTCTGGGAGGTGGCGTACACCCGGTGGGGCAAGAGCCCGCTGGTGCCGCCGCGGCTGTTCCGGCATCCGGCGTTCACCGGCGGCATCGTGCTCGCCCTGGTCTACTTCGCCGCGTTCACCAGCATCTTCTTCACCATTTCGATCCTCTGGCAGGCCGGCCTCGGGCACACCGCCCTCGAGTCGGGGCTGGTATCGATCCCGTTCGCGATCGGAACCATCATCGGCGCTTCGCAGAGCAACCGGCTGGCGCAGCGGCTCGGCCGCACCGTGCTGATCATCGGCGTGTCCCTGGTCACCATCGGCCTGGTCTGGGTCTGGCTGGCCCTGCTCCTGATCGGCCCGGCGATCACCAACTGGGAGCTGCTGCCGCCGCTGCTGATCGCGGGTCTCGGCAGCGGATTCTTCATCGCGCCGAACGCCCAGTTCATCGTGGCGACCGTGGACCGCTCCGAGGCCGGTGCGGCCAGCGGCGTGGTCGGCGTGATGCAGCGGGTCGGCAGCGCCGTGGGCATCGCCGTGATCGGCAGCGTCTTCTTCGGCACGCTGGTCGTGGCCGGCCCCGGGGCGGAGGCCGTCGCCGCCGGCTTCACCGACAGCGCCACCGCGGCGATGGGCGTGAGCGCCGCGTTCAGCGTGCTGGCACTGCTGCTCGTCTTCGTGCTGCCGAAGCGGGTGTCGGCCGGGCGGTAGGGGCGGGGTTCCCGTCGTGAGGGTGCCCGTTCCGGTCGAGAGCGCCCGCTTTACCAGTCACTCTCGACCGGAATAGAAGTGGTCGGCGGTGGGCATCCTTCGGCTCAGAGCGTATTTGCGAGCCCCCGCGCACGGATGCGTCTACGGTAAATAGATCGACAGTGTTGCGGTCAGGTCCCGGCGCCGTCGGTTCGCCGATCGTGACGTACCGGGAGGCGAGACATGACCGACGCGAGTCGCACTCCCCCGCCGAGACCGCCGGGCCCTGCCGCGGCGGGCGGAGCCGCGCCCACCCGGCTGCGCCGGTGGGCGCCCTGGCTCATGCTCGCCTATCTGGTCGCGCTGGCCTTCATCGCGTTCTGGCCGGTGCCGGTCGACCGGGCGGCATACGATTCACTCCTGGCCCTTATCGATTGGCTGCAGGAACACGGCGCGCCGGGCTGGGTGCGCTACGGCCTGGTCGAGTTCATCGCCAACATCGCCCTGTTCGTGCCGGTCGGCCTGTTTGTCGTGCTCGTGGCCGGCGCACGACGGTGGTGGCTGGCCGTGCTGGTCGGGTTCGCGGCGAGCTGCACCATCGAGCTCGGGCAGCTGATCTTCCTGCCGGACCGGTTCGCCACCCTCGCCGATGTGGTCGCGAACACGGTCGGGACCGCGGTCGGAACGGTGCTCGGGTTGGTTCTGTTGCGCGGCGGCCGCGGGCGCTGACGGGGACTGCAGGTCGGGTGCGGGTGTGCGCCGGGGTGCCCGTCGGCACGTGCACTTGCCTTTTCTGTGGCTAACTCAGGAGATCCGGGATGGGCCTCGGTATTCGTTGCGTAATTCCGGGGGCGCAAGCCGCAGCCGGCTCGGTTTTCCTGAGTTAGCCCCCTACGGCCGCGCACAACTCCTGCAGATTCTGACGGATGTGCCCGAGTCAGCCTAGCGTGACCCTCCGGCCGCGAATTGCAGGAGTTATGCCAGCTGAGGCACCGGCCACCGGACTCACACGTGGCTAACTCAGGAGATCTGGGCTGGATGCGCGGCACAGCCCAGGAAACCCGGGGCGACGGATGACTGTGGCCGGGTTTCTCCTGAATTAGCCGCAGCTGCCAGCCCGACTCAGGGGTACGGCAAGGCAGCCCAGAGCGGGCGGCAGGTGACCTCACGGGCAGTGGCCGGTGGCCGAGACAGATCACGGCGCCAGACCGAAAGATCCGCGGTGGGAGATGCGGCGGCAACACTGCGCCCTTAGTCTGAGTCTCATGAGCTCCGAGATTACCAAGGCCGTCATTCCCGCGGCAGGACTGGGAACACGCTTCCTGCCGGCGACCAAGGCCATGCCGAAGGAAATGCTTCCCGTCGTCGACAAGCCCGCGATCCAGTACGTGGTCGAGGAGGCAGCCGCGGCCGGCCTGACCGACCTGCTGATGGTGACAGGGCGGCACAAGAACGCGTTGGAGAACCACTTCGACCGCATGACCGAGTTGGAGTCGCTGCTCGAGAAGAAGGGCGACCACGACCGCCTGGCGAAGGTGCGGCTCCCCACCCGGCTGGCCGACATCCACTACTTGCGCCAGGGCGACCCGCTCGGACTCGGGCATGCGGTGCTGCGCGCGAAGATGCACGTCGGCGACAAGCCGTTCGCGGTGCTGCTGGGTGATGACCTGATCGACATCCGTGACCCGTTGCTGGCCCGGATGCTGGTGGAGCAGGGCGCGCGCAACGCCAGCATCGTGGCGCTGATGGAGGTCGATCCGTCGCAGATCCACCTCTACGGCTGTGCCGCGATCGAGCCCACCGACGACCCCGACGTGGTGCGCGTGACCGGGCTCGTGGAGAAGCCCAGCGCCGCGGATGCCCCGTCGAACCTGGCCATCATCGGCCGCTATGTGCTGCGCCCGGAGGTGTTCGACGTGCTCGAGCACACCCTGCCGGGCAAGGGCAACGAGATTCAGCTCACGGATGCGCTGCAGGAGCTTGCGACGACCCCGGATGCGACGGGTGGCGTGTTCGGAGTGATCTTCCGCGGCCGCCGCTATGACACCGGCGACCGCCTGGACTACATCAAGGCGATCGTGCGGCTCGCCGCAGACCGCGAGGACCTCGGGCCGGACCTGCGGCCGTGGTTGCAAGATTTCGTCGCGGGGTTCGACTGATCAGAATCCGTCAGGCGGAGGCGGAGGCAGTGGCAGCGGCAGAGGCTGCTGCGGCTGCGGCGGCGGCGGCGAGCTGAGGAATCAGCGTTTCGAGGAACGCGGCCGTGTCTTCCCAACCCCCCACGGCGACGCATTCGACGCCGAGAACCTTGACCGGGTAGTCATTGCCGTTTTCGTCGAGGCGGTCGCCCACGAACAGCATGTCGTCGAGCGGAACGCCGGTGAGGGCGGCGAGCTTGAGCATGCCGTAGGCCTTGTCGATGCCGCGACGGGTGATGTCCACCGAGGTGGAGCCGCCGGAGCGCACCTCGAGGTCGGGCAGTAGCGCCTGCACGGCTTCGCGCAGGGTGTTCTTCTTCTCACCCGTTGGGTCCCACGCGACTTTGGCGGCCACCGGGGCGGCCTGGCCGAGGGCGGAGAAGGTGATCTGCGAACCGCGGTCCTCGAGGATCGGCCCCCACGTGTCGCTCTCCCAGTAGCCGAGTGAACGCGCGGAGATCTCGACGGCGGCGAGGGCATCCGTCTTCTCGGCGTCGGTCAGGTATTCGGCGTAGATCTGGGTCCAGGAACCCTCGACGTGGCGGTAGTACTGGGTGCCGCAGGTGGGCATCAGGTGCAGGCGCGAGAGGATGCCGTCACTCACGGCCTCGAGGTTGTCGATCAGCTGCATGTGGAACTGGGCGATCTGCCCGCCGGAGATCACGCACACCTCGACGACGCCGAGCAGGCTGACCAAGAGTTCCGCCATGCGCGGGTTGAGCGGCGATTTGGAGGCGGCAAGCGTGTCATCGAGGTCGAAGGCAACCAGGCGGGGAAGTGTCGTCATGTGAAGTGTGGATCCTTTTCAGTTACTCGGGGCCGTAGTCGTGGCCCGGAGCTTGACGTCACCCATGCGCGACGCCCTAAAAAGTGTACAGCGGGCCCTGCTTGTCGAGCCGGGGCAGGTTTCGGGGCGGGTGCGGGGCAGGTTTCGGGGCGGGTGCGGGGCAGGTGCGGGGCGGGTGTGGGCAGGGTGCGGGGCTGGGTGTGGGGAGACGGGTGCCGCGGCGGCGGGAGCCGTCGGGGTCACGCGGGAGCGTCCGTCGTGACGTTAACTCGGAGAATTTCGGGACACCCCGGGTTTGGCGCCACGGGGAACGGCGTTTCGCGAAAAAGTCCTCAGTTAACGCAGGGGCACGGATGCCACGTCGCGGGTTCAGAGAATGGCTCGCCGGGTTTCGACAAGCGAAACCACCGACAAGCACCACCACCGACAAGCGAAACCACCGAGCCGCGAAACCACCGCTACAGCCCCGCGGGCAACTCCCCCGTCGCCACGAGATACAGCCGTTGCGTCGGACGCGTCATGGCCACGTACAGCGCCCCGGCCCCACGCGAAGACGCCGCCACGATCCCCGCCGGGTCCACCACGATCACGGCGTCGAACTCCAGCCCCTTCGAATCCTGCGGGGTGAGCACCGCCACATCCTTGAGCAGCCCCGCAGCCCCGACACCGACACTGACGCCCAAGGAACCGAACGCAGCACCCAGCGAACCAACAACTCCAGCCAGAAAGTGCTCCAGCACGATCACTGCAACCGTGCCACCCAACCCCAGCGAGCGTTCCCGCCTAACTGCCGAAACAACATCCGTGAGCGTCTCAATCGGCCACTCGCTCGCCCGCACCGACCGCGCCGGAGTGATCGGCAGGTCGTGCGCCAAGGCCATCGACTCGGCAGCCGAAGCGATTTGGCTCGGCGTTCGGTAGTTCACGGTGAGCTCCTCGAGCCGCCACCGCGAGGCCTCGAGCGAGGAGCCGAGCAGGGGCTCGAGGGCGTCGCGCCAGTTCGACGCGGCCGCGGCCGACGCCGCCTGGGCGATGTCGCCCACGATCGTGAACGACCGCAGCGGGCCGCGCCGCAGCACCAGCCGCCACTGCATCGGCGACAGCTCCTGTGCTTCGTCGACGACCACGTGACCGTAAGTCCAGGTGCGGTCCAGGGCGGCGCGCTCGGCCGTGGTGGCCCGGTCGCCGAGCTCGGCGAAGTTGTCGGCGAGCGCCTTGGCGTTCACCAGCCCCTTCACCTCCATGTTCGAGATGGCCAGCTCGGCGTTCTCCACGTCGCGCTTGCGCTGCTCCTTCTGCTCGCGCTTCTGGGCTGCGTCGACCACGTTGTACTCGCCCAGGTGCTCGGCCGCCTCGTCGAGCAGCGGCACGTCCGAGATGGTGAACTCGGCATCGCGTGGCCGGTGCAGCAGCGCGCGCTGCGCGGGCGTCCAGGTGGGGGTGAGCTGCGCCAGCCATTGCGGGCGGGCGTAGAGGTCTTGCACGAGCTTCTCGGGGGTGAGCGGCAGCCAGGCCGTGTTCAGCGCCACCCGCACGTCGTCGGCCAGGCGCAGGTCTTCGCGCAGCATGGGCAGATCGGTGTCGTCCATCGACCGGCCCTGCTCCTTCAACTGCGCGAGCCACTCCCGGGAGAGCGCGGCGAGCGCGTTCTTCACGAACGTCACCCGGGCCTCGTTGTGCGGCTTGCCGCCGGCCCGCGCCCGGTGAATCGCGGTCTCGATCAGTTGCGGCTTGAGCGTGAGCCGGTCACCGTTCACGACCAGCACCGACGCCGACGCCGGCACCCGCTGCCGCGACCGCACGGCACGCTGGACGAGCCGGGCCATCGAGGTCTGGCCCTTGATCGCGGCGACGGCCGGGGCATCCTCTCGGGTGGCCTCGATGCCCGGGTAGAGCTGGCCCACGGATGCGAGCACCACCCCGGTCTCCCCCAGTGACGGCAGCACCGCCTCGATGTAGTGCAGGAAGGACTCCGACGGCCCCACGATGAGCACACCCGAGTTCTTCAGCCGATCGCGATGCGTATATAAGAGGTATGCCGCGCGGTGCAGGGCCACGGCCGTCTTGCCCGTGCCCGGGCCGCCCTGCACGACGAGCACGCCCTTCAGGTCTGAACGGATGATGCGGTCCTGCTCCGCCTGGATCGTCGAGACGATATCGCTCATGTGCCCGGTGCGCTGGGCGGTGAGTGCGGCCAGCAGCGCGCCCTCCCCCTGGTGCTGGGTTGCCGAATCGCACTCGAGCAGCGCGGCGTCGAGGATCTCGTCCTCGATGCGCACGATGTCCCGGCCCTTCGAGAGCAGATGCCGGCGGGCGCGGGCCCCGAGCGGCGTCGCCGCGGTGGCCTGGTAGAACGCGCTGGCCTGCGGCACTCGCCAGTCGAGCAGGATGGGCTGCAGGTTTTCGTCGCGCAGCCCCAGCCGGCCGATGTAGCGGTAGACGGAGGCATCCGTCGAGTCGGAAGAAGAGGAAGAGGAAGAGTCGGAAGCAGAATCAGAGTCAGAGGAGTCGGCGGCCACTTCGAGCCGCCCGAACGCCAACCGGTCGTCGACCTCGCGCAGCTGCACGATCCGGTCCTCATAGAGGCGCGCGAACGTGTCACGCTCGGAGCGCGACTGGTGGTTGCCGCCCACGTCGAGCCGCCGCACGGCCACGAGCTGCTGCTCGGCCTCTCGCTGCAGCGCGTCGAGGCGCGCATACAGGTTCGCGACATACTGCTGTTCCCGCTGAAGCTCCTGGTCGACCACGCGCACACCCCTTGAAATCGGAGCCTCAAGCTTACTCGGGTCGAGCAGGGCCGCTAGACAGGCTCTGCGTCGTTGCCCGCGCATGAGCGACGTGCGCGCCCACGGGCCGCTAACCCATCGTCTGAACCTCGGGCTGGTACGAGTCGAGGGTGTCCGTCTGAAACCCCTGCTGCACTTCCTTCAACTTGTCTTGGTCGATGACGACGATCGACTGGCCGTCGGGCGAGGTACCGGTGCCTGTCGTCGGCAGAGTGAAGAACGTGACGTCGCCCACGCGCACGTCGCGTAGCTCCACCGCCAGGCCGGCCACGTAGGCCGAGTTCAGCCCGTCGTCAACGGCGAGGTAGGGAGCAATCGCCCCGACCAGATCGCTGATCCTGGTGGGGTTGGTGAGGGTTTCCGCCTTCAGCGACTTGCCCAGCAAGGCCTTGATGAAGGCCTGCTGGTTGCGGGCCCGCTGAAAGTCGCCGTCCGCGAAGGCGTACCGTTCCCGCACGAAGGCCAGCGCCTCCGTGCCGTTCAAGCGTTGGGTTCCCTCGGCGAAGTAGCGCCCCGGCAGCGAGGACGAGTCGAAGCCGACCGGATTGTCGATGTCGACGCCGCCCAGGGCATCCGTGATGCCCTTGAATCCGGTGAAGTCGACGATGGCCACATGGTCGATGCGCGCACCGAGAAGACCCTCGATGGTCTGCACGGCCAGGGGAACCCCGCCGTAGGACATCGCGGCGTTGATCTTGGCCTCGCCCTCACCCGGAATGTCGACCCAGCTGTCACGCATGATCGACATGACATAGATGTTCTCGCGGTTCGCCGGCACGTGCACCACCATGATGGTGTCCGAGCGCTGGCCGGTAAGGTCGGCGATGGAACCGTCGTTCGCTCCCCGGGTGTCAGAGCCCAGCAGAAGGATGTTCTGCCCAGTTGCCCCGTCACCGGTTGCCGCATCACCGGTTGGCGCCGGCGGCCGTGACGCCTCGTCGGGGAACACGTCGGGGATCTTCACGGTCTGGCTATCGAAGGTGTTGCTAAGAGTCCAGGCGTAGACGCCCGCAACCCCGCCAACCAGCAGAACGACGGCGGCGATGGCGATGAGCGCGATCCGCCACCCTCGGCGTTTCGGCTTTGTCACCGAAGCATGAGAAAGGTCGGCCATCAGGGCCGACCGAGCCCCAGGTAGGTCCAGCCCGCAGCACGCCAAGCAACAGCGTCAAGAGTATTTCGACCGTCAATTATTATGGGCACACGAACCAGAGTAGCCGCCCAGACCGGGTCGATCTGCTTGAACTCGGCCCATTCTGTGACCAGCACGATCGCGTCGGCGGCGCGCAGGGTCTCCTCGATGCTGGTCGAATACGTGAGTTGCGGATGCCGCAGGCGCGAGTTCTCGATTCCCTGCGGGTCGGTCGCCATCACGTCGGCGCCGAGGCCCCGCAGCTGCACGGCCACGTCGAGGGCCGGCGAGTCCCGCACGTCGTCGGAGTACGGCTTGAAGCTGAGCCCGAGCACGGCCACCTTGGCTGTGTAGACGGGCTTGTCCAGGGCCTGCAGGGTCATCGCGACGACCCGCTGGCGCTGACGCATGTTGATCGCGTCGACCTCCTTAAGGAAGGAGACCGACTCGCCACGGCCGAGTTCCTCGGCACGGGCGGTGAAGGCTCGGACGTCCTTGGGCAGGCAACCGCCACCGAACCCGACGCCGGCGTTCAGAAAACGGCGGCCGATGCGGTTGTCGAACCCGATGGCGTCGGCCAGCTCGGTGATGTTCGCCCCGGAGACGTCGGCGATCTCGCTCATGGCGTTGATGAAACTGATCTTGGTGGCCAGGAACGCGTTCGCGGCGACCTTCACGAGCTCCGCGGTCGCGTAGTCGGTCACGATCAGCGGTGTCTCAGCGGCCATCGCCGACGCGTATACCTCGTTCAGCAGCGCCGTGGCGTGCTCGCCGGCCGCGCCGGCCGGCACCCCGTAGACCAGGCGGTCGGGGCTGATGGTGTCTTTCACGGCGAAGCCCTCGCGCAGAAACTCGGGGTTCCAAGCCAGGGTGGCCCCGTTGCCGGATGCCTCGATCACGCCGGCCAGCCGGGCGGCGGTGCCGACCGGCACCGTGCTCTTGCCCACGACCAGGTCGCCGGCGGCCAGGTGCGGCAGCAGCGACTGCACCGCCGCGTCGACGTAGCTGAGGTCGGCGGCGTGGCTGCCCGCTTTCTGCGGGGTGCCGACGCCGATGAAGTGCACCTGGGCGCCGGCGGCATCGGCAATGTCTGTGCTAAAGCGCAGCCGACCCGACGCCATGGCCGAGGTCAGAATCTCCGGCAGGCCCGGCTCGAAGAACGGCGGCGTGCCCGCGGCCAGCTGGTCGATCTTTCGAGCATCGATGTCAATACCCACCACGTCGTGGCCCAACTCGGCCATCGCCGAAGCGTGCACGGCCCCGAGATAGCCACAACCGATCACGGACAGTTTCATATCGCATTCACCACGACTGAAGCCTAGCCTCGGGCACCAGGCGAGGCAGCCTAACCCCCTCTTTTGGGGGCCCAGAGCAACGATTCGGGTGTCACCGCAGCAGTACAGTAAAAATTGTGACGAAATTCCGGCCCGAGCAGATGGGCCACAAGGCATTATTGCGACGAGGTCGCAGCTCCAAGGGACTGCAGTACGCCTTTCTGGCCGTTGCTGCGGTTTCCGCCGGCGTCATCGGCTACGCCGCCTTCGCCATCGGCCTGTAGCCCCGCCGCCCCGACTACCCCGCCGCGACAGTCGCGCAGTCGAGGGGCAGGTCCGAGATCGTCGTGGGGTTCACCATAGGAGTGGCCTGAGCCTCGAGTGCCTTCTTGCCGGCGCCGGCAGCCACCACGTCGATCGTCATCTTCGACGTGGCGCCGGGCTCCATGCTCACGATCAGCTTCGCCACCGGGTAGTCGGTGTCGTGGAACGCTTCGAGCTGCACGGCAGCCCCGTCTACAGTCGCTCCCACGATCTGCGAACCGGGCGGGGCGTAGAGCATCACCAACATTCGTTGAACACCCGGCTTGAGCTTCTCTCGCTTGAATTCGCCCAAAATGGACGGGCTGACGGATGTCGCCGCATCGGCTGGCAGGTCGTTCGTGAGGTCGACGCCGATACGGTAGGACGCTTTCCCATCGGCCCGGCATGCAGCCTGACCGAGGCTGACAGCCTGCTTCAGGTAGTAGTTCATTTTCGAACCGACGTTCTCCTGAAAGTAGACCCCGACCCGATCTGTGGTTGTGTCACCTTTCGGCAAGGATCCATCCACCCCGAGAAACTCGAAGATGGCCTGTTCTTCTGCCTTGGGACTCCACATCAGCACCCGGTGCTCGCTCGCGGCCTGGGCGAGGGCCGACATCAGCTGGTTAGGATCGACGCCACCGCCTAGAAGTTGGTCAAACGTCTTCTCGACGATTTCCGCATAGACGACATCTTGCGCCGCGTTGTCAGCGACTGCATCCGCGCTAGTGTTTCCGGACCAGAAGCGCATGTAGACCCCGTTAAGCAAGAGGGGCACGAGGGTTTCGCTCGTCAGCACGTCTCCGGTCGACAACGGAATGGGGGGGGTTCCCCGCAGCAGATAACCCAGCGCAACTGGATCAACCGAGATAACGCCATCGATATCGGTGCCGAACTGCCGCTTCCACATTTCTTGAGTCACCGTAGCTGCGCTGTCGAAGCTGGGCCGTACTGTGACGTTTGACATGGCGCGGCCGAACTCTGAACCGTAGAGTGCGTCACCACCCTCCGGAAGAGGAATCACGGATTCTTGGTAGTAGGCAAAGTTCCCGAATCCCGCCGGCACGGCATCGCTCAGTGCCACGCGGCCCTTGTCCATCGTCAACAGAGCGAACGAGAGCGAGGTGCCTCCGAGTGCACGTGCTTCAGCACTGTTCTGGAACACAATTACGTACTTGCGTGGGGCATTGCCACCGAGAGCATCGGGAAGAGCGTCCACTACCTGACTTGCCGACACCAACGTCGGCGTGATGCTCGAGAGGAAGCCCTGGAATTCGTCCACGGCTGCGGTGACCAGCTCGACAGTCGCGCTGGTGTCGAGGTCACTGACCCGCTTGTCCGCTGCCGCAAACACCGTGCGGGCCTGGTTAAGAGCTTCTCCCACTGCGACGATCGGCTCAATGTCGATGGTGCCGTCGGTAGGCTTCAACGCCGCAGGATCCAACGTCGATGCGGTCGCAACCAACGGTACGGCCGCGCCGCTGACCACATCATCGGCGACATCGGCCAGGTTCCGCACCGTTGCAAGATTGCCCCCGACGAACGGAAGGAACTCCGCGGCACGCCACACCGGATCGCCGGTCAGATCGCGCGCGCGGGCGGTGTGCTCTGCCATGCTCTGCACCGACGCAGAGACCGCCGCCGAGTCTCCTGCAATCAGCTGCGTTTTGATGCTGGAGGCTAGCGGCAGTGCTGCCTCCAGTTCCGCCTTCGCCTGCAATCCGCGAGTGACAACCCATGCACCAGCGACCATAACGATTCCGACGACGCCAATGGCCGCCCATAACCACCAACGCCGGTAAATCCGCGGCCTGGGGCGCTTCGCGATTCTCCGGACATTTGAACGGTTGCTTATTTCACTCACTGCGCCATTGAATCAGTTCGGCGCAGTGCCGAAGAACCACAGGTGCCGTGGCTGCCGCTGGTGCTGCTGGCCACGAGTTCAATTAGTTCGGCTCCGGCAAGCTCATGGCCGGTGGCACATCCCCCGGCCAGGTAAGCCCCGTCGACTTCGAGCCGCGATTCTCGAACCAAAACGTCGTCTTCGCTAAAGGCGCATAACCCCATGGCCACTAACCGGGGGCAAGGCTTATTCGCCGTGCTGCGCCAACTCCGACTCGCCCGTGGCCATGCCCTGCTCATTGGCAGTCGTCACGTGCGCTCATCGAACGGAATACCTCGGAAGACTGGGAACTAAAAAACTCTGACATACGGGCGTGAAGCTCAACCTTCGAGGCCTCACACCGCCCGGGTGTGGCAATGCACACAGTAGAGTCAGAATCGATCTTTTTGCACCGCGCAATCGACAACGACCCATCGGAGCCTTGTTGACACGCCATAGTTACCGATTGGTGTCACTCGATGGGCTGCGTGGCCTAGCTGCAGTCGTGGTCCTCGTTCACCATGCCGCACTCATCGTGCCGTCCCTCGCGGGGGTCTACTTCCCGGGACCGCCCGCGACCGGGCTGGCAGGCATCCTTGCCTACACTCCTCTTCACCTTGCTTGGGCGGGAGGAGAAGCGGTTTTCCTGTTTTTTGTCCTCTCCGGTCTTGTACTGGCTCTTCCCGCCACGAGGGGAGAGCTCGATTGGGCCCGATACTACCCAAGCCGACTAGCCCGTCTTTATCTTCCAGTCTTAGCAGCGATCGCGTTCACGGCGTTGTCCATTGTCGTTGTTAGCCGCGACGGGCAATCGGCAAGTCAGTGGCTCGAAATGCACCCAAAGTCTTACACCGTGTCGGGGATGGTTGCCGACGCCACGCTTTTGGACGGTGTATCAGGCACGGTGACGCCCCTCTGGTCGCTTAAATGGGAGGTCTTGTTCAGCGTACTTCTGCCCATTTACGTGGCAATCGCCAGAATGATCAGTCCGGCGCTCGTGATGGCCAGCTCCCTCGTGCTTCTTGCAGTCGGGTCGACTTTTCAGAGCGGCGTACTTATGTACCTGCCGATGTTCGCAATCGGGGTGGCACTTGCCCACGTCTGGCCGCACGTTTCTGCATGGGCCGAAGCGGTCAACGGGTCAAGATTGGGCTGGATGGCATGGGGCGGAATACTCATCGCCAGTGCCACGCTTACCCTATCTACTTGGATGTTCAACCCCCTCCGCCTGGGCTTGGGCGCGCTCACGATGCCACTCATACTTATCGGCGTTCTTGGGATCATCTTGCTGGCGGCGTTCTCCCCGTTTGCCCGATGGATGCTTTCAAGGCGCATCTTTGTCTGGCTCGGCACCCTCTCTTTCAGCCTCTATTTGACGCACGAGCCCATCGTGGTGGCCTTCGGTTTTTTGCTCCCAATGCACCCACAGTTGGCCGCCGTCGGCTCCGTCTGTTGTGCGTTCCCGCTTGCGTGGTTGTTTCACAAGTTCGTCGAGAGACCCAGCCATCGATTTGCTCAGAGAGTTGGTACTCATAGAAGCTCCGCCCTTGAAGAAAGCCGCACGTAACGTGGCTCTGAAGAGCCAACTCAAATCGTTGCCTAGCGAGAATCGCTTGGTCGTGCGAACCGACGCCAGCACGAGGAAGTTCACCACGCCGACGTCTTGAGCCTCAAAGGCACCCACTACCTGCTTAAGAACCACCAGCCCGCCACAGCTACGCCAAGATAGAACCACATCAGATAATTGGCGTGCTTGTCGGCCGGTGGTCATACCTGGAGCGGTTCTGGGCCTTCGAGTTCGGATGCGATACTCGAATCACTCATTGGTTTAGCCTCAAGCTGCAGAGGGGCTCAGTGAGTGGGGCCAAGGGACCGTCACATTGCGACTCTGGTCGTCGAATGTTTACACACTGGGGAGCAGTAGGACCATGCGCATCACGCACGTCATCAATAGCTTGTCTACCGCTGGGGCTGAAAGGCTTGTGGTAAATCTCTGCCTTGAGATGCGCAAGAAGGGACACGCTGTCCGAATCGTCACATTGTCGGATTCTCCAGGCATCCCATTGCTGCTTGCTCAGACCTCTGGGATAGACGTCATCTCGCTAGGGCACGCCCCGCGAAACCCTGCATCTATCTTGAGGCTTTCGAAGGCGACGAGGTCAAGCGATATAGTTCACGCGCATCTCTTCCCCACCTTGTATTTTGCTTCGCTCGCTGGGATAACCAGTCCTATGGTTTTCACTGAGCACAGCACGCATAATCGTCGTACCGGGATTTCAGCCCTCGCCCCCTTTGAGCGCATGGCTTACAGACGCTTCGACAAGATCATAGCGATCAGTTCCGGCGTAAGGTCCAGCCTCCAAAGCCATTTTCTTGAAATTGGACTGAACAAAGAGATCGAAACCATCCAAAATGGCATAGGAGCGGAGTTCTTCCACAGCCGGCATGGTGTGACACCCCGCGGTGCCGGCCCGCTTCGGCTCATCGCAATTGGCACGCTGAAATCGAGCAAGAACCTTCAGGATTCCATCGCAGCAGTCGCGAGAGTGCCGGCCACGACTCTCACTATTGTTGGCAATGGCCCCCAACAGGCGGAACTGATGGCGCTAGTTGAGAGACTCCACTTGAGTGACCGCGTCTCTTTTCTCGGACAGCGGAGCGACATCAGCGACCTACTTGATGAGCACCATGTGCTTCTGAGCACTTCACTATTTGAAGGCTTTGGTCTTGGCGCTGCGGAAGCCATGGCTCGAGGATGCCCAGTGATCGGCCCGGACATTTCGGGGCTGAATGAGGTAGTGGATAACGGCCGGTCTGGTTTGCTATTCAAAGCCGGGACCAACAGCATCGATGAGCTCGTTGAACATATTTTAACCTTGCGAGACGACTCGGTCACATACGAACGGCTAGCCAGGCAGGCCTATTCCGGCAGCTCCCGCTTTAATATCGAGGTCGCCGCAGAGGCGTATCTTCAGACCTACGCATCGACCGCTCGTGGGTGATCTTTTCTAGAAGTGAGTACCCGATTCACGTGCTCGCTCGCAGGTCTTGATCGCTAACGATGTCAGTTAGATTGGGCTTTCCGGCATGTTTGATCGACCTGAGTACGAAGATACCCTTCGGTAGTTGGGCCGCAACGACAACAGCTTCTGCAATCATCACCGCCATGGAGGCGCCATCTGCGCCTAGACCCGGAGTCAGAAGCAGCAGGAGAGGAACTCCAACGATCGCGGCGGCAGTCGTGGAAGCTGCGATCCACTGAAGGTGACCTGTTGGTGCGAGAACATGGTACGTGAGCGATGCGCTGACTGAGTACAAGAAACAGGCAATACCCGTCCAGAGCGCGGTAGCGAACGAGACATTAACTCCTGGCCCAAAAATCAAAAATGTTGCCCACGGCGCGAGCACAACAAATACTGTGCCTGTTAGTGCCCCGACAAGGGTATTGGCGATGAGACTGGCGCGCATCCGCGCCCAGTTATGCCGCCCATCATTCTTTTCTATTGCCCACCCCTGCAACCCGCTGGACACCGCTACTATCACCGCTTGAGCCATGGCCCTTAAGCGCACCGAGGCTGCAAAACTAGCCACAACCGCCACCGCTGCCCCCGACACGAATGACGAAAGGCTAACGGAAAAAGCACCATACCCAGCGATTACCAGCCCTGAACCGACGGTCGACGCATTTAGACGAGCGCGCAGCCTCACTGATCGCCAAGATGGTACCGGACAACAAAGGCGATTCAGAATCATTAAATTCGACGCAAGAAGCCCTACGACTGACGCTGCTATGAGGAGAATCGGATACACGGACGGATCATGTGTTATCAGGATGAGCGGGATCGACAAGGTAGCTGCAAGGGCTTTCGGCCCGACATCCGTTAGCGCGATCAAGCCAGGCTGAGATCGACCCAGAAAGTACCAACTTGCACTCAAACCATTCATGCCGACGGCTACGGTCATGAGGACTGCAAGGTTCATGTATTCCCGATTGCTGAGTTCGGCCGCAACAAAACCCGCGCAGACGGCGGCAATTGTGCAGGCGATCACCCTTACATGAACGCTTTCTGCGTACGTTTCCCGTGCGGCTGCACTGACTTCACCGGCGACAAGGCCGGGGCCAGTGAGCGTCCAACCAAAGTTCGCGAGGATTGCGACAACTCCACCCATGGAGAAGCCAATTGCAAGTGCGACCCAACCCTCTGGCCCAACGATTCGAGTGACCACTGGAAGGACTAGTACTGGCATTATCGCGGCGAGCACTTGCAGAAGGGAGAACCCACCAACATTGCGCCAGGGCAACCGGGCGAGTCCTCGGGCTACTCCCTCAGCGCGCATTGGGTACACGATTGGATCTCTTTCCATGCTCAAGCCGGTCGATCGCATTGTTGAAGCCATGAGGCACTTCGCTCGCCGGGTTGAGCCCTGTGTTATTAATTACTTGAAGAATCGTGAAGGCGATTGAAGCCCCAACCAAACCTTCAAAGATCGGTTCGGTTTGCGCTAGCACGAACATCGCCGCCGCGGCAGCAGCGAATGCGTGTCTGCGCGATATCCCCAATGTGACTGATACCAAAATATAAAAGAGGATCGGTATGGACAGAAAGCCGCCGATTTGTAGAAATGAAAAGAAGAGATTGTGTGCAAAGGTCAGTGGCGCTCCAAAGCGATCTACGGTCACACTCTCCAGAGTTGCCCATCCTGTTCCCCAAAGGGGAGAAGACAGGAATTGACTCCAACTTATGTCGAAAAGCTCAAAACGAGCGGATATGTTCGCCGAGTCCCCACCCTGCCCATCAAACCGCGCGCTATTGATCGTGCTGAGAAGGAATGCAGTTAATAAAGGAGACACCAGAGCGGCTGTGCGAACCAAGAAGCGCCTGAGCGGAGTCTTGCCGTATCCCCAGAGGAAGACGATCAGACCAGCGCCTAAGGAAAGTACGGCTCCTCTTGAAGTTGTGATTAAGGCTGATGCAAGCCCGATGCCTGCCGCTAGAAGCATCCATCCCGATGCGCGATTCATGACTTGCGAACGACCAAGGGCGGCAAACGAAGCGATGACCAGAACGCCCCCAACATAGTTGGATCCGCCCCACGACGCTGCTGCGGTTGAGTGGAACGCACCAGCTGAACCTGCGGCTCTGAACAGCATGAACATTTGCGCAGAAGAACTGAGCACGAAAAGCATAAGACCCAGATCGACGATCCCGAACGACCCAGGATCAGCGGCGGACCAGCTCCGTGCAATGAAAAAACCCACAAGCACGCCACAAAAGAAATTCGTAAATGCGGCGGCAGCGCTTGCCGGGTTGAACGCAGTAAACACGGGGATCATCAGTAGAACCGCCGCGAGGATCGGGCCACCGGTTCTAGCGTAGGTACCACTCTTACGCAATGTGCCAGGCAGGTTCAGATTTGCGATGACATATTGAAATACAAGCGGTATAAGCAAAAACTGGGCCGGAGAGAGGAGAAGTTTTCCCTCCCCAAACGACAGTGTCCAGACCGGACCGACGGCAAGAGACGCAAGGGTGGCTGCAGCCAGGAGGCGGTCTAGTCCTGACACCTTATGAGTCAGTGTTATCGAGCTCACTCTAGAAATCGCTGTATTCCGGAAGCTTCGGGGCTTCGTTGCGGGCGATCGCGTTGATGGCGTTCATAGTGCCCCTGAAGTGGTCACTCAATCGCGCGCGCGACGCGGGGAGCAGAAGGACCCGAGAGAGCAGTGCAACAATGCATACCGCTGCCGCCCTACGCTTTCCAAAGGTCCATTTTTGAAGGTATTGATAGGCACCCCAAGCACCCACTGGAAGGACTTGAGCAACCTGAGCTCGACCAGTCAGGGAGCGCCCGTGGCGAACACCGACCCCTGTTAATTGAATCTGAGCGGCCCCGGCGGCGATAGCACGGCGCGTGAAGTCTGCGTCCTCGTACGTGAAGGGGAATCTCTCATCGAGGCCGCCAAGTTTTTTCCAGAGCGGCCAACTGATCGCAACCAGGCTGAATGGGAAGTACCTAGTCCTCCCACCCGAGGGCAAGGCCGTCGCTTTTCTTTGGGAAGACGCACCCCGGTGAAAGCCAGCGAACAACGAGAGGCTCGAGTACACATCCCACGCCGCAGGCACAGTCAAAGCGGGCTCATCTCCAAAGGTCACCAATGAGTTTTCACCCGCGGTCGAAATCGCTTCCAGCCCATCAAAAATGCTTAGGTCTGACAATTCAATATCGTCATTCACGAGCAAAAGCCATTTATGACCGCCCGACGTTGCTGCGGCAAGATTGACGGCAGCTCCGAAACCCAAATTGCTACCCTCAGTGATCACTGGAAGGCCGTCGGCACATAGCTGGTTGTAAACCGAAAGGCCGTTCGCTACTACCAGTACTTCGGCACCTTTCATTCGAAGTGCCAGTATGAGACTTCGGACGTTTGGAAGCCGGGCGGCTGAGAGCGTTGGAATTACAGCTAGCACTCCATGCAATGACCGCACGGATTCAGTAGGTCGACTCACCGGGGCTCCCGATGTTTCATTTGTCGTGTCCACTATCTTCATCGTGGTTCTCGCTTTCTCATTTTGACCGATCATTGACAGCATTGAGCTTCACCAGAAGCCGCCTGATATCTCGATGCCACTTTGACCCAGAGCAGTAACACGGGGGCCTTCCGCAGCTAATGTCCCAGTTCCTGGTAGAAACTCAGCGAATCACAGGGCGCCGAATATATCGCAGGCCATGTGAGCGCAGGGCACTTGGCAGTTCAGCTCGCTACCGCTTGCTCGTAGCGCTCTAAGTACGCCGTTTGTACTGGTTCCCGATCAAAATATTGGCGCACCCAGCGAGCCCCTTCCGTCCCCATAGCCTGCGCGAGTTCCCGGTCCTCCAGTAGCGTCGCGAGATTGTCTGCAAGGGTCTCTGCGTCTGCAATCTCGTAGATAAGACCTGTCACGCCCGGATTGATTGCGTCAACTGAACCAGTTGCGTTTGAAACTACAACAGGAATACCTGACGCTGATGCTTCGAGGACCACAGTCGGTAGCCCCTCACGCAAGCTCGGGAGGCAAAAGACATCCATCAGCTGAAAGTAGATTGCAGGGCGTTCCACGAATCCCGTTGCAGTAACGCAAAAACCCATGGACTGGAGACGTTGCAATGATTTTGCACCAGACTCATCGTCAACGCGCCCAACCAACAGCAGTTGGAAGAGAATTCCCCTTGCCTTGAGTATGTGGAGGGCCGCCTCGAGGTCCGCCATCCCTTTGTCTAGAGTTAGCCGCCCCACGAAGCCGATTACGGGAGTGTCCCTAATCAACCCAATTTTCGTGCCCAATCGATCAACAAAGTGCCGAGGAAAATGCTCTGAGTCAAATTCGCCAACGTCTACGCCGTTCGCACTACCGGAGGCGACTACTGAGAACTTCTCCGGCGGCCCAAGCACCAAGTCGATTGCCTTGTGGCGCAGACTGCGACTGACTGGAATGACCTCTGTCGAACACGCGATCGTCACCCGCTCCATCTGGGTCAGGGCCCACCGCAAAGCACCGCTTGACGTTTCGAGTCGCAATCCATGCAAAACATAAATTCTGTTCGGCACACAGAGCAACTTCGCGGCGATTAGGCCTAGCAGACCCGCCTTTGGCGACCCAGCCACAACCAACGACGGTCGTGTCCGAAGCACCAGTCTCACTAAGGAGAAAAGTGAAACAAGGTCACGAAAAAGAGATGGGTTTCGAGCAATGCTGATCGGAATCACATCCACGCCCGGCTTCGCGCTCAATTCCACGGAATGAAGACCAGGTGAACAAGTGATTTGCACGTCCCATCCGGCATCAACCAACCGCTCAGCCATCCCATCTATGTTTTGAAGCTGCTCATCGACGGTCAGTGCGAACAAAACGCGCTTTTTCAATTCGCTCCCAAACCCTTCATTGATTGCCCCCGTCACATTTTCTCCACATGACCCGCTGACACGTAACACGGCCGGGCCTCAACAAGAGTCCAGCACCGTCGCAGAGCTCATCTAGTGGTCTCACTTTCCCTAAGCAAGGCATCGCCGACGTAAGACTCTCGCTCGAGGCCGTTTTCCCGCGCCCACGCGGCATCCTGTTTCTGGCCGAACCACATAAGCTCTAGTCGCCGCGCGGGCCCTTGGACTGACGTGACACGGCTTGCGATTATATACGACAGAACGCTCAGGCCTCTGCAGAGTGGGGCTGGAATTCGTATTGGCGAACGGCCACCAGCAAGCCTTAGAACAGACGATGTTGTCATTCCTTCCGAGGGCTGAAGGACGATTGGAGGCACGACGCTCGCAAAATTACCCACGCTCATGATGAATTCCACAAGGCCCCTCAGCGAACTCACCACCGTCGGAGCATCCCCTGGACTCGCAACAGATGCTAACGGAGACTGAGCAAGTCTTTGAAGTTGGCGAGTGGTCGATCGCCCCGGCCCTTGGACCGATGTTGCACGCAAGATAACGGATTCTGTCTTGCCGACTCTCTCCAGACCCCCTGAGTAGCTGAGCAAGGCCGACTCGCCGAGAGCCTTTGAACGCGAATATGGGGAAAAAGGAGAGGTCTCCGCCGACTCATCTAGAATCTGCCGTCGCCCCTGCACCGCCGCCGAACTGAGATGGATAAACCGATGCACGCTCGCACCCTCCGCAGAGCTAAGGACGATTGCAGGAAGGAGTGCATTCGCACCGAAGAGCCCGTCACTGCTCTCAGAATCGGGCACAGCAAGCCCCGCTGCATTCACAACAACGTCAATTCCGCTAAAGGCTGTCTCCATGGTTGCGATAGCTTCCGAACTCTCGTGCACCTTTGCTCGTAACTGCGCCGGCGTGGCACTGGGGGGGAGCTCGAGCCGTGGCGCGGTAACGCTAACGACGTGGACGCCGTGTTGCCGCAGCCCTTCAACGAGAGCAGAACCAATAAATCCGGTGCCCCCAACGACAGCCCAGCGAAGCGATGACGGTTCTGCGGCTAGCATCTGCACCGCGGGCGCTGTGGCGACTCCGCCACCCTCTAAGACAGCTGACGCTCCAGCCGCCAGTATCTTCGGCAGCGACAGGTAAAGCATGGAGACCGCAGCGATCCCGACCAACGCGCCCACTGACAAGGCAATCGACCCATCGAGGCTGAGAAGGCCCAGGGCACCCGTCGCAAGCGTCGCCACCGTGACTACAAGAGCGACAGCCAAATGCGGCATCCCCGCATCGGTCATCTTTTGGTACACATGTGAGCGATGGGCGTGCTGCCACTCTTCTCCACGAACGATCCGCCTGAGCAAGGTAACCGTGGTATCTGCCAGATAGATCCCCAGAGGTGCGAGCATTGCAATGAATGATGTGCCATTCAGGACTGCTGCAATGACGACAGTGCTGATAGCCCCGCCCAGGAGATAGCTACCCACGTCTCCAAGGAACATGCCCCGCCCACCTAGGTTCCACGGCAGAAACGCAAGAAACGCAACTGCGAGCACCAATCCGGTGCCGATGAGCCAAGGTTGGTCGGTAAACACCCCGATAATCGCAAATGTGGTTCCAATGGAAGCGCCGTGGAGACTCGAAACACCGTTGATGCCGTCCATGAAGTTAGCAGCGTTTGTGTAGCCAGCAAAGAAGAGCGCCCCAACGGGTACCCACCAGAGATCCGCCTGGAACATCAATACGAGAGCCCATGTCGCGCCGGCACCCATCATGAGTTGAGTGCTCGCACGCACAATGATCCTTACACCGCGGAGATCCTCGATCAGGCCAAGAGCACCGACCGCAGCCGCTGTGACGCCGATCACGAGAAGTTGTGGCAGCTGTGGATCCCCAATGCTGGCCAGCAGGGCCATGCCGGTTATGAACCCCAAGAGGGGCGCCAAACCAGCTCCGCGTAAGACTGGTGCCGAATGCGACGATCGCTCATTCGGATAGTCGATGACTTTCATATTTGTGAGGAGCGGTCGCACCCCTAATGGCGCGGAAATGCTCACGAGCAGAGCAGCCAAGATTGCAATAATATTGGGGCCTGTCATCCTAGATTTGTCCCCGCAGCGGCTAGAAAGCTCTCGGTACACCGCTCCGCCCAACGGGTTTTGTTAAGTGCGCTCGGCTGTATCGGCGCGATCGAGGCATGGGTGATCTTCGGGTGGATCGGCCGTGCGTCCGTTTCGTGGTCGCCGATTAGTTCTTCGTGCAGCTTTTCCCCCGGTCGCAGACCGGTGTAGATGATCTCGATGTCCTTGCCCGACATTCCAATCATTCGCTCGGCTACGTCGAGGATTCTGACCGGCTCGCCCATGTCGAGGATGAGCACCTCGGCGGGACCACCGATACCGCCGGCCTGGATGACCAGTTGGCACGCCTCGGGAATGGTCATGAAGAATCGCGTGACATCGGGGTGGGTGATCGTCAGCGGTCCGCCGGCCTCGATGAGGGCGGTGAAGGTGGGCAGCATCGAGCCACGGCTGCCAATGACGTTGCCGAAGCGAACCGAGAGATAGGAGCGATCGGTTGCCTGGGCGGCCCACGCCGTGAGCTTCTCGGCAACGCGCTTGGAATGCCCGAGCACACTCGTGGGGTTCGCGGCCTTGTCGGTGGAGATGTTCACGAACGTGGTCACCCCGACCGCCTGGGCGGCTTCGAGCACATTCAGCGTGCCGAGCACATTGGTCTTCCATGCCTCGTCGGGGTACTGCTCGAGCATCGGAAGGTGTTTGAGGGCAGCGGCGTGGAAAACGACCTCAGGGCGACGCTCAGCGAAAATGGACTTCAATGCCTCGGCATCGCGGATGTCCGCAAGTACCACGTCCTTGGTGTCGAGAAGCCCGTGACCAAGGATGGAGATCTGAGTGCCCTGAAGGCCAGTCTCATCGCGATCGAGCATGATGAGTTCGCTCGGGCCGAACTTGGTGATCTGGCGGCACAGTTCGGAACCGATGGAACCGCCCGCACCCGTGACCAGCACGCGCTTGCCCGCAAGGTAGCCGGCGATCGACTCCACATGAGTGTCAACGGGGTGACGACCGATCAGGTCTTCGATCGAAATATCGCGCAGATCGTTGAGGCGTGACTTGCCGTTGAGCAGCTCTTCCAGGGGAGGAAGAACCAAGACCTTGAGATGCGCAGCCTTGGCGGCATCCGTAATCTCACGCAGCAAGGACGCATCGGCCTTGGCGATCGCCACGACCAGCGCAGTTGCCCCGGTGGCCTGAGCCGCAGCGGAGAGGGCGGCACGAGAACCGACGACGCGCACGTCATGGAGCCACAGATTGCGTTTGAGCGGATCGTCGTCGATGAGCCCCACCGGCAGAAAGGGCGAGTTTCGGTCGGTGGTCATGCGCCGGGCAATCGACGCCCCCATGTAGCCGGCGCCGAAGATCAGGGCCTTCTGAATGTCCTCTTTGGGAACCACCGACCGTTCCACCAGGAGACGCTTGACATAGCGCACGCCGCCCATCAAGACGAAGGCCATGGGCAGGGCGATGAAGACCGTGCTGCGGGGTATGCCGACCATCGTTCCGGCGACGGCAACCGGGATGCCCAGGATGACGGATGACGCAAGGACGACCCCGAGCAGGGCCCGCACCTCAGAAAAACTCCCGTAGATGTGACGCCCCTGGTAGAGGTGGTTGGCACCACCGGCAAGGAACTGGACGAGGCACGCGATTGCGCACAGCGCCAGCAGCGGCCGCAGGTCAATCAGCTGAAGGTCGAACTCATAGCGGAGAATCTCGGCCAGAAACAGGGCGATGACCCAGGCTGCCGCATCGAACGCGAACTGCGTGCCGAACCGCACCAGCGGCACCGACCCGTGCAGTTCCCGCATTCTCGTCGTTGCAAAGTCGCTCACTGCCATGTTGTTCCCCCATCACTCGACGTGCTCACTGCGTCCCCCGCCCACAGCCAGACAATTCCCTCGGCGGCTGCTACCGCCAGATCTCCCGGCGTGACCGCCTCCTCACGGCATCCGGTCGGGCTCAGCGCCCCGTCGGGCTCTTCAGACGTCGCGAGCAGCTGGGCGCCCGCGCAGTCGGCCTGATCCGTGGCCACGATGATGTAACCGTCGTCGCTGACGGTCAGATTGGCGGCACCGGGAAGAGCGACCCCGGACCCGAAGGTTGCGGCACCATCATCGGTGCGGAACAGGCTGCCGTCTGAACAGAGCAGGGCTGCAGTGGAGTCAGTGCGGGGTGCCAGCGCGATGACCGACGTGCAGGGAGCAGGGAACGTGCCGGTGGGGCCGTGCACGGTGGCCCGGTCCGCCGGGTCCACGTACCAGTTAGTCCCGACCCGATCGGGGTATTCCTGCCACTGGGCGCCGGCCACGAAGGTGGTTACGCGTTGCGGCGTGCAGTCTTCTGCAGTGAGGGTCACCAGGGAGGCCTCGGACTTGCTGGTGATGTAGATGGAGAGAATGGAGGAGGCGTCGGTGCCGTCTGACGCGTCGAATGCTGACCAGGTTTCACCGGCGTCGGTGGTGAGTTCGGGGTTCGCGGTGGCGGCGGGGCAGTCGCCGGTGTTTGCGCGCCAGACCGTGGACGCGTTTAGGGCGGTGAGGATGCGGGTGGGGGGTGGGGAGGTGATTGCTGTGGTCTCGGCAGGCTCGCTGGTCTCGACAGGCTCGACCACCGGCGGTGTGGTCTCGACAGGCTCGACTACCGGGGCATCGACCACCGCGCGCGAGCCGTCTGAAGGGTTCGTGCTCGTGAGTGCGAAGGAAACCAAGGCGACGTCGAACAGCAAGAACGCTGCCAGGCCGACGATGAGCAGGCGCCGTCGGAGCACGCTGTCGCGGTTCTTCCGACTCACTGATTTCGGTTTCGGGCTACCCACGGCTTTCACAGTTTCCGCTGCACCGTTGCGGCCCGATGAAACAGTGCCGTCACCGCATTGACTGCGGGCACGAGCTGCTGGGCAGACTCCACGTAGACCTCGTCGCTGCGTCGGTAGGGGTCAACGACGTCATCGTCATCGGCCGATACCAGGGGAGCGACAGCGCCACGCTGAGACGCGGCCAACCCGATCAGAGTGGAGAGGCGCCCATTAAGGTCATCGAGGGGCAGGGCGGCAGCCTCGTCGAGGTCGTCATCGGTGAGGTCCGCAACGAGACGCGCGAACTCGCGGATCGTGAACGTGTAACGGATGGCGCGTGGCACAAGCTCAACGATGGCGCGTCGGTGTTCGCGGGACATCGCGAACACCAGGTCGGCGTTCTGCACGTGGTCGGCGGTCAGCTCTTGGGCCACGTGGGCACTCGGGTCACCGCCGAAATGGCGCGACAGGTCAGCGGCTTGCGCTGGCATGCCCTGACCGGTCAGGCCGATTGTTCCGGCACTGGCCAGCTGCACCTGCGGCCACGACGCCAGGCCGACACGTAAGAGCTGTTCGGCCAGCGGCGAGCGGCAGATGTTGCCCGAGCAGACCGTGAGAATGGAGAAGGTCTGCATCAGGCGGTTCTCCGTCGGGCCTTGCGGATGCCCCGCCCCGCAGGCGCTGCGGCACCGACAGTGGCTTTCTCTTCCTCGTGAATCGTGCCGTAGCTGTACTGGCCGTAGCCGTAGGAGTCGGGCCCCCTGGTGGGCAGCATGGTGATGACCATGCCGACGAGGCGGCTCCCCGCGCGCTCCAAAGCCTTCACGGCGCTGGTCAGCTCATTGCGCTTCGTGCGCCCGGAGGCCACCACCATGATGGCGCCGCCGCAGAGCTTGCTCAGCACGGCGGCATCCGTCACCAGCAGCAGCGGCGGGGCGTCGATCAGCACCACGTCGAACTCCTCGGTGAGCGCGCCGAGCATGCGGGCCATCGCAGCGGAGCCGAGCAGTTCGCTCGGGTTCGGGGGAACGCGGCCGCTGGGCAGAACGAACAACTTGTTCTTGCCCCACTTCTGCAGAACGTCCGCGAGCTCGGCGCGACCGATGAGCACGTCGGTAAGGCCGACGCCGCCCTCGATGCCCATGTATTCCGCCACGCGTGGCAGGCGCAGGTCGCCGTCGATCAACGCAACCCGGGCGCCGGTCTCGGCGAGGGCGATTGCGAGGTTCGCCGTGGTCGTGCTCTTTCCCTCACCGGGCACCGAACTGGTGACCACGAAGCTGCGCGGACCACCCTCGATGTTCACGAACTGGAGGTTGGTGCGCAGGCTGCGGAATGCCTCGGCCCGCGGGTTCTTCGGGTCGGTGTGCACGACCAGGGGGCGAAGGCTCGCGCCGGGGTCGTTGGTGATGCCGCCGAGCATCGGTGAGTCGGTGACGAGCTCGATGTCGTGCAGGCTGTGGATGCGGGTGTCGAGCACGCTGCGCAGCACAGCGAGCCCGATGCCGACCGCGAGACCCACGAGAAGGCCGAGGGCGATGTTGAGCGGCACGTTGGGGCTGGCCGGCGTGGTCGGCACGATCGCCGGCTGGATCGTTTCGATCTTCACGGGGCTGGCTGCGTCGCCATCGGGCTTCTCAAGGCGGTCGACGACGACCTTGCTGAAGTTCTGCCCGACGGAGTTGGCGATCTGCGCCGCGAGCTCCGGGTCGCTGTTCGTGACCGAGACGTCGATCAGAACGGTGTTGAGGGGTGACGTGGAGGTGATGGTGGAGGCGAGCTGCGCGGCGGTCAGGTCGAGGTTCAGTTGCTTGATGACCTCGTCGAGCACGATGGCACTGTTGACGACGTCGACGTACGACGTGACGGCCTGCCGGGCAAAGCTGGTTCCCTGAACCAGGTCTCCGGTCACAGCGCCGGCGGAGGCCTGTACCGCCACGTAGAGCTGGGTGTTGGCGATGTACTTCGGGGTGGTCGCGATGGCCGCACCGGCCGCGCCGGCGATTCCGAAGAGGGTGCAAGCGAGAATCAGGATCCAACTTTTATGAAAGATCCTGAGGTAGTCCTTGAGCTCCACGCGCGTTCCTCCGGTAGTACTAGGCAGAGAGGAACCGCTCGAATCGCATTATCCCCTTGTCCATCCTTGCACATAGGGGTATTGGGCCACCCCCCATGGGGGGTGTGAAGTTCTCTCGCGTTTTAGATGAAGTGCTACAAAGACGGCTGGAGGAGTCCGTCGGGGGTGACCGTGAGCATCCGTGGCTCGCCGGCGTCGACCACGATCGAGGCGATCGTGGGGCGGTCCGCGGGCAGCAGACGGGCGATCAGGTGGCCGCGGGTGAGGGCGTCGAGCTGGGCAGCCACGATGGCGGCCGCGGCGGCCAGCTGCCGGGGCGGCCGGTCGGCGCTGTCGTCGAGCAGGGTCACGTCAACGCCTCGGATGCGGGCGGCGCGGGCCGCGGTGATCACCGGCTCGACGAAGAGCGAGCGCCCCCGGATGGCGTCGCGCAGGGTGGCCTCCACGAGCAGGCTTTCCGCTCGCAGGGTCGGTTCAATCTGCAGGGCGTCGCTTTTCAGCAAATTCGCGAGGCGCTGCAGGGTGGGGCGGGCCAGCGTGTTCACCCGGGTCAGCTGGGTCTCCCGCTCCTCGCTGGCCGCCGCCGCCGTGGCCGCCGCCGCACCGCTGCGGGCCCGCTCCCGGTTCAGCCCGGCCAGGGTCTGGGTGGAGCGCTTCAGACCCACGGCGAACAAGGTTCCGGCGAGCAGGGTGCCGGCGTGACGGATGACCAGGGTCATCCCGTCGAGCAGCGACAGTCCGTTGAGCAGCGCCCAAACGATCGAGATGACCATGATCATGCCGTAGCCGTACCAGGCGAATCCGGGCCGGCCGCGCACCGCCAGCACGACCAACATCATGGTGATGGCGCCGAGGTACCAGTGGGCGAACGGGGTCGACCCGACCGGCGGCACCGGGAATGCCGTGGCCACGGCGGACAGCCCGCACAGCGCGAGCACCATGACGGCGTTGCGAGGCGACACCGGGTCAGGCACGACGAGGGTGAGCCAGGCGGCCGCCGCAGACACCGCCACGAACCCGAGGATCTCGTATGGCAGGCCCCACAGGGGTTCACCGTCGGCGAAGGCGAGAAGGGCGTGCACGGCGATGAATCCCATGAGGATGGTAGTGGACAGGGCCTTCGGCAGGCGGGTCACGCCCTTCAGCTGCGTTGCGGGTCGCGGCGGGGTCGGGGGTGCGCTCGAGAGGGCCGGGACCGGCTGCGCGGGGGCTGCAGGTGTGGGCGTCCAGGAGACCACCACCTCGGTGCCGACGCCGGGGCGGGAGCGCACGGCGGCGGCACCGCCGGAGAGGCGCTCCATGCGGCCGATGATGCTCTGCGCAATGCCCAGGCGCTCGGCCGGCACCCGCGCGGGGTCGAAGCCGACGCCGTTGTCGTGCACGGCCACCCGGATGCCGCCCTGGTAGCTGCGCACGGTAAGGGTGCGGGCCACCGGACTCCGCACGGGCTCCCGCACGTCGGCGGCGACCGAGTTGCGGAGGGCCTCGCCGACGGCGCCGAGCAGGGCGGTCACGGCGAGGGCGGGCACCGTGAGGGTGCCGGGCAGGTTGGAGGTGATCTGGGCATCCGGTGCCAGCTCGGCCACCAGCTGCTGGAGGCGCCGAGTCACCTGGAGGCCGGGCATGCTCGGGTCGGGTAGCGGGGCGCGCTGGGCGTCGAGCCGCACCAGGGTGTCGGCCGCGTGCCGGCTCAGCACCGGCACCGGGGTGCCGCCGCGTCCGGCCATCAGCAGGGTTGAGATGACGCTGTCGTGCACCAGGGCGTCGATGGTGAGCCGCTCGTGTTTGCGCGCGAGGCGGTCGGCGTGATCGACGAGCTGCACGAGGGCAATCGTGGCCGCCTGGTCGACCTTATCGGCGCTGCGGCGCGCCATGGTGGTCAGTCCCACGAGCATGCTCAACAGCAGGAACGAGTAGAGGCCGTCTTCCACACCGACCAGCACCGGGGAGGGGTCAGTCGAGGTGGCCGCACGCAGCAGCCCGCTCATCGTGCAGACCAGCACCAGGTAGGCCCAGGCCGTGCGGTCGCGGGTGGTCACCGCCACGGCCATCACGGGCACGCCGGTGAGGGTGATCGCCCAGGGGATGTCCGCGCCCGCCGGCAGCGGCTCCGCCCGTTCGGTCAGCCAGAACATCAGCAGCAGCACGAAGAGGGCCCCCTCGGCGAGCGCGATCACCCGCAGCACGCGCAACGGCACCCGGCGTGAGAGCACGGCGAGCAGCATCGGCAGCCCGAAGATCAGCAGCCACGCCGCCACCGACCAGGACCGCTGCGGCTTCCAGGCCTGCTCGAGCACGGTGCCCAGGCAGAGCAGCCCGAAGACGAGGGTGGTGGGCCCGAGCGCGCCGTAGAGCAGGCGGGCGAGGCGCTCGGTCGAGGACTGCGGCCGGGGCGGCGGTCGGGGTGGCCGCCGGGGCCGCCTGTGCAGTCGGTCCTGCTGGGGGGTCTGCCGGGGGGTCGCTGCGCGCCCGGTCACGGCTGGCCGGGGATGGGCAGGAGGCCGTCTTCCAGTGCCCGCTTGTAGAGGTCGATCTTGGTGTTCGCCGGGCGGCCGACCCGCTCATATTTCGAGCGCACCCGACGGATGTAGTCGATCACCGTGGCCTCGGAGAGTCCCATCCGCGAGGCCACCAGCGGTGCCTTCGCGCCCGCAGCGTAGAGCGAGAGCACCTCGCACTCGCGCACGCTCAGGCCCGCGTCGGAGAGGTCGGGATCGCCGTCGAGGGCCGCGGCCCACTCGGTGGAGACCACGGTCTCCCCCGCCGCCGCCCGGGTGACGGCGTCGAGCAGCACCGCGGTCGGCTCGGACTTGCGCACCACACCCAGCACGCCGCTGCGCGCCGCGGCCCGCATCAGAGCGGCGTCGTCGCCACCGGTGAACGCAAGCACCGCCGCGCCCGCCCCGCGCAGCCGGTCGACGTTGCCGGTGGCGGTGGACCCGTCGGAGAGCCGCAGATCCAGGATGACCAGGTCGACGGGCGTCTGCTGCACGGCGGACTCGAGCAGCTCGGTCACGGTCGCGACCGTGGCCACCACCTCGATCTCGGGGATCGTGGCGAAGAGGCCGGCGAATCCGCGGGCGACGATCTCGTGGTCATCGATCAGGGCTACGCGAAAGCGGGACATCAGCGATCCTTGGATTCTCGGGGCGGTGCCTGCCGGGGTCTCGGGCAGGGTTCAACGACGTGCGGAGTGACCCCTGTTCCGGTGCCACAAGAAGTAACGGCTGGTCAGTCCGGAAAGCGGCCCCTACGTTTAGGCATGGGGAAAACCAACCGGGGGGTTGGTGGGGCGCTCGCGATCCCGAAGTCGTTCGAGCGCCCCTTCCTTCCAGTTGTCACGCAGGTGCGGTCCGTCCTGCGGGCGTGGGTGCTCATGTGGATGCGGGCCGGCTGCGGTTGTTCAGCACACCATTGCTTTCCTCGAGGTAGCACGATCCGCAGAGCGACTCGTAGGTTACCTCGGCGCCGTCGATGGCCACCTGGTCGCCGTCGAAGACGAAGACCCCGTCGATCTGGCGCCCGTTGAACACGGCCTTGCGCCCACACCGGCAGATGGTCTTCAGCTCTTCGAGGCTGTGCGCCACCTCGAGCAGGCGCCGACTGCCCGGAAAGGCCACCGTCTGAAAATCGGTGCGGATGCCGTAGGCCAGCACCGGAATGTTCTCGAGGATAGCGATGCGCAGCAGGTCGTCCACCTGCTGCTCGGTGAGGAACTGCGCCTCGTCCACCAGCAGGGCGCTCACGTCGAGGCCGGTCTCGGCGAGCACCCGGGCGCGGTGCTCGTGGAACAGGGCGTAGGCATCCGTCTCGGGAGTGAGCAAGTAGTCCACGGCCCGGGTGACGCCGAGCCGGGAGAGGATGCCCCGGTCGCCCTTGGTGTCGACCGACGGCTTGGCCAACAGCACCTGGTGGCCGCGTTCCTCGTAGTTGTAAGCGGCCTGGAGCATCGAGGTGCTCTTGCCGCTGTTCATGGCTCCGTAGCGGAAATACAGTTTCGCCATTGCGTGGTCGCCCCCTCGGCTGGTCGCGCTCGTGCCGCTCTGCTGCGCTGCGTCATGCCGCGCTGCATGTCGTGGCGCTGCGTGCGCCTAACTCAGCGTACTGGTGGAACCGGGCGCGGGCGCTTGTCGCCGAATTCCAGCGTCAGGCCGGGGCGACGGATGCTCACCCGCACCCACGGGAACACCACCCGCAGCACCGCCGTGTAGGAGCGCAGCAGGGCGCGCACCCGGCGCGGCGGGAGGTCGAGCGCCACCCGGATCGAGAACGTGTCGATGCCGGAGTGCCGCTGCTGGCGGTCGCTCGGCGGATCGACCTGGGTGTCGGGCTCGGAGTCGGGCTCGGTGTCGGCCTGCACCACGAGGCTGCGCGGGTCGAAGCCGGGGGCCAGGCAGAGCATGCTGATCAGGGCCGAGGTGGCCGCGCGCTGCTGCGTGCCGAAGTGCGCCGCCCGGTGCTCGGGGTCGGCCACGACGAGCAGCGGATCCTTGCCGCGCTCGAGGAGCGCCGTGCGTTCGCGGGCGATGACGGCGTCGAGCCAGGTCTCGTCGATGTGCGCCACGATCGCCCGGCGAACCCCGGCGGCGAGCTCGTTCGCGCGATTGATGTCGGCCTTGGTCACCACGCCGCGTTCGAGCACGCCGTCGAAGAGGGGGAAGACACCGGGCTGCAGGGTGGCGAGCTGCTGCTCGACCACCTGGCGCACCACGCTGCCGCGAGATTCTTCGGTGCGACGGGCGATGGCGCGGCGGGCATCCGTTTGCCAGGCCAGCAGTTGACGCACGATGCGGCGGGAATACGCAGCGGCGGCGAGGCCGAGTGCGAGCACCTGGGTGACCGCGACGACCACGAAGACGCCCGACGGCACCCGCAGCGAGCGGAACGGTTCCTGCGGCAGTGTGACCGCGGCCACGATGACGGAGGCGAGCACCGCGGTCAGCACCAGTTCACGCCAGGGGCGGAAGGGGGCGAGGGCCACGAGCAGGAAGCCGATGGTGATCGGGCCGAAGTCGTCTTGCACCAAGGAGTTGCTGCCCCAGCGGGCGGCCTGGTCGAGCAGGTGGGCGGCCAGGCCGAGGCTGATGATCAGCAGCAGCGACGTCTGGCGCACCGGGGACCGCGATGGTCGTACGGCCGACACGAGCGCGGCGGACGCCGCTGCGGTGGCGACGAGCGCGAGCACGGCCAGGAACGGATGCCGGATCTCGTCGGCCTGCAGCACCGTGGTCACCACCGCGTAGCCGAACACGACCAGGGCGATGCCGGGCACGATCGTCCAGACCGCGAGGGCGCCGAGCGGGTCGAGGCGCTGCTGGGTGAAGGCGTGCGGTTTGGTGTGAGGCGTGGGGACGGGGGTGTGGTTCTGCTGTGCGGCTGCGGCTGCGGCTGCGGCCGTGGCCGCGGCGCTGCCTGATCGCGAGGTTGCGTTCGTGGGTGTCACTGGGCCACCCGCTCGGGGTCTGGGGTTTCTGTTTGTTCGGGCTGTTTTGTCGGCTCGGCGTGCCCGCCGGGTTCCTCGATCGCCACGGGCACGCTCAGCATCACCGAGGTGCCGGCGCCCGGCCGGGTGAGGATGCTCACCGAGCCACCCAGGCGTTCGATCCGGCGGCGCACCGCCTGGCGCAGGCCGAGACGGTCGGCGCCGGTCTCCGATTCCGTGAAGCCGCGCCCAGCATCCATCACCATCAGTGAAATGCTGCTCGGCTCGGACTCGATCACGACCTCGGCAGCGACGATGCCGGAGTGGAGGATCACGTTCACGAGGCACTGCTGCACCGCCAGGCTCAGCTCGCGGTCGCTGGCCGGGCTCAGGCGGCCGAGGGCGGCGCGGTCTCCCGTGACTTCGACCACGAGGCCACGATCGCGACTGCGTTCGATGGCGGCGTAGACCGCGCTGGTGAGCCAGGCATCCGTGCCCCCGTGCGGTTCGACGCTCAGCGCATCGGCGTCGGTGAGCCAGTCGGTGCCGCGCAGGGTCTGCAGGGTGTCACGGATGCTGCCGGCCAGGTTGGCGCTGAGCGGCCCGGGATGCGCGCGGGCGAGGGCGACAAGCTGCTGGAGGGTGGTGTCCTGACCCAGGGCGAGGGTGCGCAGGTCGAGCTCGTGGCGTAGCAGGCGGGTCTGGTCGGTCTGCATGGCCCGGTGCAGGGCGATCTGAACGGACCACTCGCGGCGCACGAAGACCGTGAGCAGCAGCACGCTGACGAGGAAGAGATAGGTCGAGATGGTGAAGACGTCCGCGCCGTAGGGCACCTCGGTTTGCGTGGCGGCGTAGACCGTGACGGCTTCGGCCAGGACGAAGGCGGTGGTGCTCCAGAGCACGCCGGCGCGGGCGGAGACTCCGGCGCCGCCGATCATGACCAGGGCCAGTTTCGGCAGGGTGACGAGGAAGACGTTCGAGCTCGGGAACAGGGCGGGGATGCCGAGCACGGTAATCGTGTAGAGGTAGGTGGCGACGGTGCCGGTCACGAGGTAGGCGATCGTCAGGGCGACGGTGCGGCGCAGGGAGAGGGCGATCAGCACGGCGGCCATGAGGAGGAGGGCGACGATGGTGGCGAGGGTTTCGGTGGGTGTGGTGGCGAGCGTTGCGGCGGTTGTGGCTGCGGTTGTGGCGGTTGTGGCTGCGGTTGTGGCTGTGGTTGTGGCTGTGGTTGTGGACAAACTGAGGAGGATGATGGCGGCGAGGGAGGCAGCCAGGCAGGTCAGCGCAAACCAGTGTGCAGCCCGCGCGAGGGCATGGCTGAGGGCCCTCGTGACCAGGTGGTCCGGGAGTCCAAGCGTCATGGCAACCCTCTCTGTTCGGTTGATTCTCTCATTCCGCGAGGGCGCTTCCGCGCTGCCCCGGGTAATCCGCTTCGCCCAGATCGAATTCGACGGAGATTGTGCACAATAACGTGGCCACGGGGCCCTTTGCGCAATCATCGTGCAAGATCTCCGTCGAATTCGTTCGGCTGGGGTCGCGCGGGGCGGCGGGGCATCCGTCGCGTACGGTCGGGTGGCGCTGCGGCTCCGGCGGCTCTGGCGGCTCTGGCGGCTCTGGCGGCTCTGGCCCTAGCCACCCTGCCATCCCCCGCGCCCCTCCATGCCTTCCCTGCCATCCCCCCCCCNCCCCCCCCCCCCCCCCCCCCCCCCCCCGCGCCCGGTTGTGGCTAACTCAGGAGATCCCAGCCGCTGGCCACGGCGCGGGCACGGATCAGTGCCGAAATCGCCGCGACTCGGCCACGACCCCGCCGGGATCTCCTGAGTTGGCCACCAGTCCCCGCCTCTTCCCACCCCCGGGCACGCACATCTCCTGCAATTTGGCCAAAATAGGCTGATTCCGGCCCGTTTTGACCCGCTTTGACCCGCTTCTGAGAATCTGCAGGAGTTATGCAGAGCATGGCTCGGGTACGGGCCCGCAGCGACGGCAAAAAAATACCGCGGCACCGGTGCAGGGACCTCCCCGCACCGATATCAGCCCTCCTGGAGCAGGAGCAGGGCGCAGCGACCGCGGTCACCGGCATCGGATGTGGCTAACTCAGGAGATCCCAGCCGGCGGCCCGATCACGGGCGCGAAGCAGTGCCAAAGTAGCCGACACTCGGCCGCGACTCGGGCGAGATCTCCTGAGTTAGCCCCACCACGGGCCGGGTGTCGAGGCTCTTGGGCGAGCCAGCGTCAGGGCGTGACGGATGCGGCGGCGCGGCATCCGTTCGGGGCAGCAGTGTGAGCTAACTTCGGAGAATTTCGCAACACGCCGCCCACGGCGCTGGGGTGACCCGGTCTTTTCGGACGGGGTCCTCGGTTTAATTTTAGGCGGCGAGTGTGAGTTTGATGAGGCGTTCGGTGGGTGTTGAGTAGCCGAGAGTTTGGTGCAGGCGAACGTTGTTGAAGTGGTGAACGTAGTTGATGACTTCGGTGCGGGCCTTGCGCCTTGTCGTGAAGGTTTGCCAGTTGAGGCTTTCGCTCTTGAGTTTGGAGAAGAACGTTTCGGCGGCGGCGTTGTCCCAACACTGCATCTTCGCGCCCATGGAGCGGATGATGCCGTGTCGGCCGCAGTACTTCGTGAACCGTTTCGACCGGTATTGGACTCCGTGGTCGGAGTGGAAAACTGCTCCTGGTTTGACGTGGCCGGTCTCGAGGGCCATGTTCATGGCCCGGGTGATGAGTTGGGTGGTCATGCGGGCCCCGGTCGCGTGGCCGAGCACGGAGCGGGAGGCTAGGTCGATGACGGTGGCGAGATAGAGCCAGCCTTCCTGGGTGTGGATGTAGGTGATATCACCGACGAGGATCGTGCCGACGCTCAGCGAGGTGAAGTCCCGCAGGAGCAGATCGACCGGGTCGGCCAGTCGGGAGGCCCGCTGGTAGCGGATCGTGAAGGCGCGTTCTGCAGCTGGGGAGATTAATCCCAGATCGTGCATGATTCCGGCGATGGTTTTGCGGTTCACCGGGACCCGGGCCCGGTTCAAAGCCGCGGTGACTTTGCGGTATCCGGCCGCGCCCTTGGACTCGGCGAACGCGACCATCACCTGCGCGGTGAGGTCTTCATGCCGCCTCTGCGCGGACGCGGTGACGTGGTGCGACCAGTCGTAGAACCCTGACGTTGATACTCCGAGCCGGCGGCAGAGGTAGGCGATGGGGAAGTCGGCCTTCATCCGGGAGATCATTTCGAACCGTTATCGTTTTGATCGAGTTCCAGGAAGAAGGCCTTCGCTTTTTTCTCGAAGTCGAGATCCCTCCGCAGCAGGGCGTTTTCCTTCTCCAGGTCCCGGATCCGTTTCCGGGCTTGCGGCGTGAGCTCACCAGCAGGATCGATGGTCTTCAGCCTCGCGGCGTTGACCCAAGTCCACAGAGTCCGGTGGTTGATCCCGAGCGCTGCGGCGACTTTCACGATCGATTTGTCGCCCTCCGCGACGCGGGCCACCGCGGCAGCCCGAATTTGTCTATCCAATCCTGAATTCAGGAGGACTGTCCGGAAACACCGGGTCACCCCAGCCCGCCAGGACGGCGTGTTGCGAAAAACTCCATAGTTACGGGCAGAGAACAGCACCCCAGCCCACAGGCACCCCCAGCCCCCGCGGCACCCCCAGCGCGCGGGCACGGGCAGAGAACAGGCACCCCCCAGCCCGTGGGGCCCGGGCAACCCCACCCCCGGGCAACCTCCTACGCGGTCAGGTTCAGCACGGCCGCGGTCGCGGCGAGCGACGCGGCGGCAACGGCCGGGTCGTCGGAGAGCTTCGTGCCGAGGCTCGGGATCATCTCGCGCAGCTTGAGTTCCCAGGCCGGGTACTCCTCGGGGAAGCAGCGCTTGATCAGGTCAACCATGATCGGGGCCGCGGTCGAGGCTCCCGGGGAGGCGCCGAGCAGCCCGGCGATGGTGCCGTCGGCCGAGGTGATGACCTCGGTGCCGAACTGCAGCACGCCGCCCTGCTCCGGATCCTTCTTCATGACCTGCACGCGCTGTCCGGCGGTGATGAGTTCCCAGTCGGCGAGCTTCGCGGTCGGGATGAACTCCTGCAGCGCCTTGAGCTTCGTCTTCTTTGAGGCGAACACCTCGCCGATCAGGTACTTCATCAGGCCGAAGTTGTGCGCCGCCACAGCCAGCATCGGCCCGATGTTGTGCACCCGGATCGAGAACGGCAGGTCGAGCCAGCTGCTCGACTTGAGGAACTTGGGGGTGAAGCCGGCGTATGGTCCGAACAGAAGCGAGGTCTCTCCATCGACGACGCGGGTATCGAGGTGCGGCACCGACATGGGCGGAGCACCCTTCGCCGCCTTGCCGTAGACCTTGGCGTGGTGCTGGGCGACGAGCTTCTGGTTCGTGGTGCGTAGGAACTGCCCGCTGATCGGGAACCCGCCGAAACCCTTGATCTCGGGGATGCCGCTCTGCTGCAGCAGCGCCAGGGCGCCGCCGCCTGCACCGACGAAGACGAACCGGGCGTTGACGACGCTCGGGTGGTTGCCGACCAGGCGGCGTAGGTTGAGCTTCCATGAGCCATCCGTGAGCTGTTTCACACCGGTGACCTGCTGGTTCGTGTGCACGCCCACGCCCTCGGCGGTGAGGTTGGCGAAAAGGTAGCGGGTGAGGGCGCCGAAGTCCACGTCGGTGCCGGACACGATGCGCGTCGCCGCGATCTTCTGGTTCTTCGGGCGCTTCTGGGTGAGGAGCGGGGTCCAGGTGCCGATCACGGCCGGATCCTCGCTGTACTCCATGCCCGCAAAGAGGGGCTCGCCCTGGAGAACCGCGAACCGCTTGCGCAGGTATTCGACGCTGCTCTCGCCGTGCACGAAAGTCATGTGCGGGGTGGAGTTGATGAAGTTGGTGGGCTCGGGCAGCACGCCCGTCTCGACCAGGTGTGCCCACAGCTGGCGGCTGATCTGGAACTGCTCGTTGATCGCCACGGCCTTGGCCGCGGTCACCGAGCCGTCCTTCGATTCGGGCATGTAGTTCAGCTCGCACAGAGCCGCATGGCCGGTGCCCGCGTTGTTCCACGGGTTGGAGCTTTCCTGAGCGACTTCCCCCAATCGCTCGTAAACCTCGATGCTCCAGTCGGGCTGCAACTGCTTGATCAAGGTACCGAGGGTGGCGCTCATGATGCCGCCACCAATAAGAACGACATCAATCTTCGCCATTGGATTCACTCTTCCACCATATCGGTGGCAACGGATGCCTCCCGCCGGGACGCAGACGCGTCAGGTCACGGTTAGCTCGGCAACGAGCTCAAAAGCGACCCAATCGCGGCTCAAAACCGGTCCAGTCACGACCGATAAGCGACTCAGTTGCCACCAAAAACGGCTCAGCCGCGACTTTTCAGGAGCTCGTAGTTGGCGATGAAGTCGTCGACGGACACGCTCGCGACCTCGCGCACGATCAGTTCGAGATCGAGGTCGGCCAGCGTCTTAAACCGCACGCAGCTGTTGCCCATGTTCAGCGTGCGTCCGGTGGCGTCCCATTGGGAGCGGAACGCGGCATCCTTCTCGGGAAAGCTGCAGAGGCCCATCAGGTAGAGCGAGTTGTAGTGCTTCTGCGCGGCCAGGCTCACGTAGACGAGCGGCTGTTTGTCGTCGGTGTTCGCCAACAGTTCCAGCGGAACCGCCCAGCCGAGCATGCCGCCGTAGACGCCGAGCCGATACCCCGCGGGCATGGCATCGCGCACGACGTCGAGCACCGGGTAGATCACCGCCCGACGCTCGGGTTCGAGGTCGAAAACGATCGTCTCCACCTCGAACGGAACCGGTTCTGTGCTCATGAAACAAGCGTAATGCCGAGCCTCGGCACGACCGCACGGGCGCCGTACAACTCCAGCCGCGACAGGGTCTTCTCAAAGCTCTCCGGCACGCCGTAGTGGAACCCCTGCGCGCTACGGATGCCCAGCGCACTCAGGTGGTTCGCCATCGCATCGTTCTCCACACCCTCGACGATCATCGAGTACTCGAGGTTGTCACCGAAACCCTGCAGGGCGGTGAGCACCTCCCGCTGGCGGATGTCGTCGAGGTCGTCGACCAGGCTGCGGTCGATTTTGAGGATGTCCATGGGCATCCGTACCAGAGCGTCGACCGACGAATCCTGGGAACCGTAGTCGTCGAGCGCGATCATCATGCCGAGGTCGCGCAGGCGGTCGGCCTGGGCACGGATGGCCGGGGTGACCTTGGTCATCGACCGCTCGTTGAGCTCGAGGCAGAGCGAGATGCCGGGGTAGCGGTCCGCGAGCTCCTCGATGTAGTTGCCCACACGCTCGGGCAGGATCTGCCCGGCCTCGACGTTGATGGTCATGCACACCACGCGCGGCTCGATCAGCCGGAAGTCCGCCGCGGCGGCCATGGCCTTCACGGCCACCTGGCGGGTCATCGCGTCGAGCCGGCCGAGGCCCTTCGCCTTCTCGACGATCGACGGCGGCGATAGCGGGCCGAGGTCCGGGTCGGTGTAGCGCACGAGGGCTTCGAACGCCCAGATCTGCCCGGTGACGAGGCTGACGATGGGCTGGAAGGCCAGCTCGAGCAGGTCCTCGTCGATGGCGTGGGCGATGATGTCGTTCATCTGCGAGGAGCGGTGGCTCGAGATGTTGAGGCTGCTCTCCTTCGACGGGCCGCCGCGCCGCCGGGACTTCTTGATCGCGAGCATCGACCGGTCGGCATCCTGGACCAGCTGGTTGACGTCGGTTTCGCGGTGCGCCGAGTAGGCCAGGCCCACGCTGATGATCGGGCTGTGGGTCGTCTGGCCGATGAGCATCGGCTCCCCGGAGACCACCAGGATGCGCTCGGCGATGGACTTCGCCTCGGCCAGCGACGCCAGGTGGGTGAGGATGATCACGAACTCGTCGCCGCCGACCCGGGCGACCACGTCATTCGGGCGCACCACGGCGCTCAGCCGACGCCCGAGCTCGCGCAGCACCTCGTCGCCGGTCTGGTGGCCGAACCGGTCGTTCAGGCGTTTAAACTCGTCGAGGTCGATGAATAGCACGGCCAGGGCCTCTGAGTAGTCCCGGTGGTCGTTGATGTTCGCCAGGGCCTCTTGGAACGCGCCGTAGTTGGGCAGGCTCGTGAGCGGATCGGTGTTGGCGCGCAGGGTGAGGCCGGCGATGTTGCGGCGGGCCCGCACGACCATCTCGGCGGTCGTGGCCAGGGCCTGGAGGGCGCGGCGGTCGTTGCCGGTGAAGGCGCCGTCCATGGCGTCGCGCCGGGCCACGATGTACTGGTCCGGCCCGATGGCGCCGGCCAGCGGCAGCAGCATGCTGATCTCGCCGGGCTGCGCGGGCTCGCTGCGCACGATGACGGATTCGGCACCGATTGCATCCGCCACCACCCGGCGCAGCAGGTCGGTGACGGCCGCCGGGGAGCCGGGCTCGGGCTCTGGGGTGGCGTCGGCGGCACTCGTGGCGGGGTAGGTGTTGTCGGCGGCGCTCGTGATGGCGGTACCGCTCGTGGCGCCGATGCCTGTGGTGGCTGGGCTCGTTGGGGTGACCCGCCCGGAGGGCCCGGTGGCTGGGTCGGCGGCAAGCGCGCTCGTGGCGGCGACCATGCCGGCCAGCCGGTGGCGCATGACCGCCATCACCGTGGAGACCTTGACCACGGAGGCGACGATCATCAGGGCGAACAGCACGATGACGGCATCGAGCGTGTTGGTGACCTCCACCAGAAACGGCAGCCCGACGACACTCCAGTGCGCGGCCGTCACCGTGACCACGACGGTTCCGACCAGCACCAGCAGAACCCGCAACGGCGACAGGGGTCGCCCGCCGCTGCGCCGACCAAGCGGGCTGGCGACGAAGCGCTGGCGCAGCACCTCTGTCGCGATGATGAAGAAGACATAGCCCACGGATGCCGCGGCCACGCCCACCAGAATCGGCAGTCCGCCCGCGCCGAACCAGGTGAACAGGCCGATGGCGGCGAGGGCGCCGGCACCCTGCAGGCCGGCGCTGTAGAGCGCGACCGATGCCCGCCCGGACTCGATCAGGATGGCCAGCAGAACGCCGAGCGCGACCAGCCCGGCCGAGACCGGCAGGGAGAGGGTGGGGGCCAGCGCCGGCAGCGCCAGAACGGGGAGGCTGATCATCGGGCTGCGGTGCGCCACGGCGCCCACGCGCACCCAAGTGAGCTCGAGGGCGGCCGCGCAGACCACACCGACCCCGGCGATCAGCCAGCTGTCTGAGGGTTCATCAAGGAGCAGCACGAACGACGTGGCGATGAGCGCGAGGCCGATGCCGGCGAACGCAAGGAAAGCCAGGCGTTTGACGCCCCTTGAGTTCCGATTCCCGCCCACGAAGTCTGACACTAGCGGAGTGAGCGCCCGGTTATACACCACCACGCTGAGGTCAGCGAACGAGCAGGTCCGCGGCGATGAGTTCCGCGATCTGCACGGCGTTGAGTGCCGCACCTTTACGAAGGTTGTCGCTGGTGATGAACAGGGCCAATCCACGCCCGTTCGGCACGCCGCGGTCCTGACGCACGCGGCCGACGAAGCTCGGGTCCTGGCCGGCCGCTTCGAGGGGTGTGGGGACATCCGTCACGACCACGCCGGGGGCGGTGGCGAGCAGTTCGAGGGCGCGGGCGACGGTCAACGGGTTGGCGAACTCGGCGTTGATCGAGAGGGCGTGGCCGGTGAAGACGGGCACGCGCACGCAGGTGCCGGAAACGAGCAGATCGGGCAGCTCGAGGATCTTGCGGCTCTCGTTGCGGAGTTTCTTCTCCTCGTCGGTCTCGAATTCGCCGTCGTCGACGATGGAACCGGCCAGCGGGATCACGTCGAACGCGATCGGGCGGGCGTAGACGATGGGTGCCGGCATGGGCACAGCGGACCCGTCGTGGACCAGCTGGAGCAGGTTGTCGCTCAGGGCGGCGGCCCGCACCTGGCTGGCGAGCTCGCGGGCGCCGGCCAGGCCGCTGCCGGAGACCGCCTGGTAGGTGCTGACGATGAGGCGTTCGAGGCCGGCCTCGTCGTGCAGCACCTTGAGCACGGGCATGGCCGCCATGGTGGTGCAGTTCGGGTTCGCGATGATGCCCTTGGTGGCGAGTTTGATGGCCTCGGGGTTGACCTCGCTGACGACCAGCGGCACGTCGGGGTCCATCCGCCACCCGGAGGAGTTGTCGATCACGGTGACGCCGGCCGCGGCGAACCGGGGAGCCTGAATTTTCGAGAGTGTCGCGCCGGCGGAGAAGATGGCCACGTCGAGTCCGCTGGGGTCGGCGGTGGCGGCGTCTTCGACGACGATCTTCTCGCCCTTGAAGTGCAGCACGGAGCCGGCGGACCGGGACGACGCGAAGAAACGGATGCCTCCGACCGGGAAGTCCCGTTCCTCGAGCAGGCTGCGCACGACGGCTCCGACCTGGCCGGTGGCCCCGACGACGCCGATCTGGATTCCTGTGGTGCTGGTTGCTGCGGTGCTGGTTGCTGCGGTGCTGTTCACTGTGTTTCCTCCGCTGGATGCCGTGGCTGCTGGTGCTGATGGTGCTGGTGGTCTCGCTCTCGCTCTCGCTCTCGCTCGTGCACTTGCACTTGCATCTGCATCTGCATCTGCATCTGTGGCTAACTCAGGAGATTCTCGCGACTTGGCCCGAATTCCAGCCGGATCGCGCCTGTGGCCTCTGGTTCTCCTGAGTTAGCCCCAGGGAAACCGGTTGAACGGGGTCGGGGTGGGGTGAGGCGGGGTGTGGTGAGTCGGGGTGAGGCGGGGTGGGACCGAGCCCGGCTGGCGTCCGGCCGAGCCCGGTTGGGCCGACGGATGCCGGCTAGCGGCCGGTGCCGCCGTGCACGACGGCGTCGTTGGTGGAGTCCAGGCCGAATGCGGTGTGCACGACCCGCAGCGCCTGGTTGATGGTGTCGGCGCGGGTGACCACGGAGATGCGGATCTCGCTGGTCGAGATCATTTCAATGTTGATCCCGGCCTCGAACAGCGCCTCGAACAGCTTCGCGGACACGCCCGTGTTGGTGCGCATGCCGGCGCCGACGAGCGCGAGCTTGCCGATCTGGTCGTCATACTGCAGACCGGCGAACCCGACGTTGGTCTGCTCGTTGCTCAGCGCGGTCAGCACCTGCTGGCCCTCCGATTTGGGCAGGGTGAAGGAAATGTCGGTCAGTCCCGTGGACGCAGCCGAGACGTTCTGCACGATCATGTCGACGTTCGCGTTGGTCTTCGCGACGATTTTGAAGATCTGCGCGGCTTTGCCCGGAATGTCGGGAACGCCGACGACCGTGACCTTGGCTTCGCTCAGGTCGGCGGCGACCCCGGCGATGATTGGCTCTTCCACTGTCTCTCCATTCGCGGATGCGTTATTGGGATGTGTGCGCTCGGTGGCCGACGAATTCGGGATTGCGACATGCGGGCTCGTGGTGTCGGGGTTGTAGACAATGGTTCCCACGTTGTTGTTGAACGAGGACCGCACATGCAGCGTCACACCGTGCCGACGCGCATATTCCACCGCCCGAATATAGAGGACCTTCGCACCAGCGGCGGCGAGCTCGAGCATTTCCTCGCTGGAGATGCGGTCGAGTTTGTGGGCCCGGGGAACGACGCGCGGGTCGGCGGTGAAGACGCCGTCGACATCCGTGTAGATCTCGCAGATATCGGCGCTGAGCGCGGCGGCCAGCGCGACGGCGGTCGTGTCAGAACCGCCGCGACCGAGCGTGGTGATGTCTTTGGTGTCGCGATTGAAGCCCTGGAAGCCGGCGACAATCGCCACGGCACCGTCGTCGAGGGCATCGCGGATGCGCCCGGGAGTCACGTCGACGATGCGGGCGGCGCCGTGTTGGCCATCCGTGATCATGCCGGCCTGACTGCCGGTGAAGGAGCGGGCGTCGTAGCCCATGCTCTTGATCGCCATGGCGAGCAGCGCCATCGAGATGCGCTCGCCCGCGGTGAGGAGCATGTCGAGCTCGCGCGGCGCGGGGATCGGGGTGACCTGGTGCGCAAGGTCGAGCAGCTCGTCGGTGGAGTCTCCCATCGCGGAGACGGCGACGACGACCTCGTTGCCCGCTTTGCGGGTGTCGACGATGCGTTTGGCCACGCGTTTGATGCTTTCGGCGTCGGCGACGGATGATCCGCCGAACTTCTGCACGATCAAGCTCACGTGGCACTCCAAGGGTTCGGGTACGCGGGCACAGGCAAGCTCCCATCATAAATGCTGTTGTATTCGGCAGCGGTCATGTGACGGTGTGCGGCACCCATTGACGCCCTGTCATTGACACTATGTCAATCGCGGTCGCAGGATCGGGGCAGAGGGTGGATCCCGCCCCGCCACGCGCTTTGACCCAGTTGCCGAGGAAGCTCCGATGCCCGACGAGTTCACGTCGAAAGCGCCGGTGCCGGTGCCGGTGCCGGTGCCGGTGCCGGTGCCGGTGCCGGTGCGCCAGAGCAAGCAGCCGGACGAGCGCCGGGACGACATTCTGCGCGCCGCCCGGGAACTGGTCGCCGAGCGCGGCATGGCCCGCGTGAAGATCACCGACATCGCCGCCCGGGTCGGCGTCACCCGCGGCCTGATCTACCACTACTTTCCGCACAAGGACGCGATCATCGACCTCATCAGCGAGGACCACATCGCGGAGTTCGTGACCGACCTCAACCTCTGGGACGCCGCCCGCATCCCCGGCGACATCGACCGCGCGCTGGTCGAGTGCGTCGCACTGTTCCGTCACCACCTGCATCGCACCGACCTCTTCCGCGAGGAGCTCGGCCGCACCGAGCACGACGGGCTCTACAACGAGTTCGTCGACCGGGCCGTCAGGGCCGTCGTCGACCGGCTGCAGGTCACGACCGTCGAGGCCTACGCGCGGCGGCACGAGATCCGGATCGACAACGTCTCCGAGGTGTTCTCTGTGCTGGTGTTCGGGCTGATCGGGCTCGTACGTTCCACGCCCACCGTCTCGGACGATGTGCTCGTGGCGATTGTGCGCCAGACGCTCCACCTCGACAACAACGCGCCGGCCTAAGACTTTTCTCTAGCATCACTTTTTCACCCAGTACAAAGAAGTATTCGCATATGTTCCTATTCGATGCCATCCCGTGGTCGTCGACCCTGATGTGGGTCGCGGTCGTCGCGGGGCTGATGATCGCCAACGAGGTCGCACGGTCGAGCAAATGGGCGTCGCTGGCGCTGTTTATTGCACTGCCGGTGGCGCTGACGATCTTCGTATGGCCCACCACCGCCGGCGCCGGGTCCAGCACGGGCACCTGGTTTCACTGGGTCAAGGTCTACTCGGCACTTGCCGGATGCCTGGGCTTCATGGCCATCCGTTTCATTCCGCGTCTGGCCAAGAACCGGTACGCGCTGATGTTCCCCGCGTTCATTCTGGCTCTCAACATCTTCGAGGCCGTGATTCGCGACTTCCAGGTCTACGGGCTGAACGGGATGGTCGACGGAGTGTTCATGGTGGGCGGGCCGTGGAACATCATGAACGGTATCGCCGGGCTGCTGAACCTGCTCACGATCTGCGGCTGGGCCGGGATCATCATCAGCCGCGGCCCCAAGAAGGACATGATCTGGCCGGACATGCTGTGGTTCTGGATCATGGCCTACGACCTCTGGAACTTCGCCTACGTCTACACCGCGGTCGGCGACCACTCGTTCTACGCCGGCGCGGCCCTGCTCGTGTTGTGCACGATCCCCGCCTTCTTCATCAAGCGCGGCGCCTGGCTGCAGCACCGCGCGCAGACCCTGGCGTTCTGGATGATGTTCACCATGGCCTTCACGACCTTCGTGTCGAGCTCGCAGTTCGCAGTGAAGTCGTCGCACGACCCGGTCGCCCTGTTCTGGGTGAGCGCCGTGGCCCTCGCGGCCAACTTCGCCGTTGTGGTCTTCCAGACCTACACGATCGTGAAGAGACGCCGCAACCCGCTCATCGACGAGCTGTTCACGCACCTGCCCGCGTACCGCACGGTGCTCGAAGCGAACAAGCCGCTGGTGCCGGCGGCGGCTGCTCCAGCCGCGCACCCGCGGGCGACCGCCAGCGCGAAATAGAACGCCGTAACTGCGGAGAATTTCGCGACACGCGGCATCCGTCACCCCGGCCCATCTGTCGTCCGGGCGGGCGGGCGGTCCAGTCCGGCGAGGTCGGTGGCGGATGCTGTCCCCTGGCCACTCCTGACGGCAACTGTTGCCCGAGCTGACAACTGTTGCCGGCACACCGGGCACAGTTGTCCGCTCCGGCAACACTTGCGGCAGTGGGCAGGCGGCGCGGGGGGCTAGTTCGTGACGGTACGGCGGCCCTCGAAGGCCCGCCCGAGAGTCACCTCGTCGGCGTACTCGAGGTCGCCGCCGACCGGCAGCCCTGACGCGAGCCGGGAGACCTTGATCTCGAGGGTGGTCAGCAGGCGCGACAGGTAGGTCGCGGTCGCCTCCCCCTCGAGGTTCGGGTCGGTGGCGATGATGACCTCCTGCACCGTGTTGTCGGCAAGGCGCTGCATCAGCTGACGGATGCGCAGGTCGTCCGGTCCGACGCCGTCGATGGGGCTGATCGCCCCGCCGAGCACGTGGTAGAGCCCCTTGAATTCGCGGGTGCGCTCGATCGCGACGACGTCCTTGGCCTCTTCCACCACGCAGATCATCGCGGGATTGCGGCGCGGGTCGCGGCAGATCATGCAGGTCTTCTGCTCGGACACGTTGCCGCAGATGTCGCAGAACTTCACCTTGTCGCGCACCTCGAGCAGCACGTTGGCGAGCCGGGTCACGTCGAACTGCTCGGTCTGCAAGATGTGGAACGCGATCCTCTGCGCGGACTTGGGCCCGATTCCGGGCAGCGTGCCGAGCTCGTCGATCAGTTCCTGAACGATGCCTTCGTACATGGTTTAATCGCCTCTGGTTCGGGATGCCGGATCGTGCGGCTGTTCTTCGAGGAAGGTGGCGCCGAGGATTTCGCGCACCACCGACTCGCCGTAGCGCTGCTTCTCCGCAAAGGCGGGCCCACGACGGGCAACGGATGCTTCGCCGCCCGCCCGGTTCGGAGCCTGCACCTGGGTGCGCGCCGGGGTTCCGGGCTGGGCGCCGTTTGGGACGCCGTTCTGGGCGCCGTTCTGAGACTGGGACTGGACTCCCGGCTGAGACTGGGACTGGGACTGAGACTGAGCCTGGGCTCCCGGCTGAGACTGGGCTCCCGATTGGTGCTGGGCTCCCGCTGTGGACAATCCCGCACGCCCGGCGGGCGCCTGGTAGCGGCCGGGCTGGCCGCCATTCGGGTGCAGGTCCGGCGGGAATTCCTCGTCGTAGGGCGGGGGCTCGTCGTCGTAGGGCGGCCGCGGCTCAGGGTCTCGCCCGGACGCGGGAAGCGTCGTGGGCGCCGGCGCGCTCGGCGTGGAACGCGGGGCGGATGCGTGCGCGGGGGCATCGGGGGTCGCAGCGGAGGCCGCAGACGCAGGAGCAGCGGATTCAGCAGCCGGGGCTGACCCCGGGATGGCCACCGTGGCCCAGCCGGTGCCGGCATCCGAGGGACTCGGAATGGCAGCGGTCGCCCAGCCGGTCGCGGTCGCGGCGACCGCCGGGCTGGCAGTTGCGCGGCTGGTCACCGGCGACTCGGGCACTGTCGGGCTGGCCGCTGTCGGGCTGGCCGCCGTGGGGCTGGCCGCCGTGGGGCTGGTCACCGTGGGGCTGGTCACCGTGGGGCCGGCAGCCGATGCCGCAGGCGCTTCTGGGGCGTCAACCTTGCCAACGCCGGCCGGGGCGGAACCGGCTGCAGCGTTCACGGCAGCAGCCGGATCGGGGTCGGCGGCAGCAGCCGGATCGGGGTCGGCGTCGGCGGGCGACGCCTCGTCGGTTGTTGCAGCAGCGGATTTGGGTGTCGTCCTGGAGCCGGTGTCGCCGCTTCCGGACCCGGCTGCGGCCGAGCCGCTGACGGTTGTGGCCCGCGCGACAGGGCTCGGCGCGGTGGAGTCCTGCACGCCGAAACCTGACCCCGGGGAGACCGGGGCGACCGGTGCCGGAGCGGGGGCGGATGCGTTGGGGGTGGCTGGGACATCCGTTCTCGGGGAGTCGACCCGGGCGGTGAGCTGGGGCGTGAAGCCGAGCACCTCGTTGACGGCGCGCTTGAGATAGTCGCCGACGCCCTGCCCGGGGGCCGCCGACTGCTTGAGTCCGGCGACGTCGTTCTGGCTCGGGAAGGAGAGCACCAACAGGTCGCCGCCACGCAGTTCCATGGCGCGGGCCGTGTAGAGCACGAGCCAGGCGCTGATCTTGGCGGCCTTGACTGCCTCGAGGATCTGCGGCCAAGAGTCCTTTACCTGCTGCAGGGTGACGGGTCCGACAGGGCGGGGCGGGGCCGCGACTTGGGTCGCGGGCGCAGCGGCATTAGGCGCGGCGGCATTAGGCGCGGCGGCAGAAGCAGCAGCAGACGCACCGCCGGCGGCCGCGGGACCGCCGAAGGCATGCGTCGCCGAGACCGCAGCCCCGCGCGGGGGCGAGCCGACCGGACCGGTGGCTGGGGCATCCGTCGCCGGGCTGTCGCCGGGATCAGAACCAGACCCAGACCCGGAACCAGAACCGGACCCGACCCCGATGCGGCGTTCGAGGCGTTCGACGCGGGCGAGTGCGCCGCGGGTGGAATCGTCGCTCGCAGGGATGAGCACGCGGGCAATCATGAGTTCGAGGTGCAGGCGGGGGCTGGTCGCGCCGGTCATCTCGGTGAGGGCGGCGTTGATCACGTCGGCGGTGCGGGAGAGCTCGGCGGGGCCGAACTTCGCGGCTTGCACGGCCATGCGGTCGAGTTCCTCCTGCGGCACGCCGCGCAGCACGGCGGCAGCGGCGGCGGCACTCGTGGCGCCCACGATGATGAGGTCGCGCAGGCGTTCGAGCAGGTCTTCGACGAAGCGGCGCGGGTCCTGGCCGGTCTGCACGACCCGGTCGACGGCGTCGAACGCGGCGGACGGGTCGCGGTCGGCGATCGCGTCGATGGACTCGTCGAGCAGCGACGCGTTCGTGTAGCCGAGCAGCGCCACGGCGCGGTCGTATTCGACGGAGTGCCCGTCGGATCCGGCCATCAGCTGATCGAGCAGCGACAGGGTGTCGCGCGGCGACCCGCCGCCGGCCCGCACCACGAGCGGCAGCACGCCCGGCGCGACGGTCATTTGCTCGGTGTCGCACATCTGCTGCACGTATTCGAGCATCGGCCCGGGCGGCACGAGCCGGAACGGGTAGTGATGCGTGCGCGAACGGATGGTGCCGATCACCTTTTCGGGCTCCGTTGTCGCAAAGATGAACTTGACGTGCTCGGGCGGCTCTTCGACGATCTTCAGCAGCGCGTTGAAGCCCTGCGGCGTGACCATGTGCGCCTCGTCCAGGATGAAGATCTTGTATCGGTCGCGGGCGGGAGCGAAGATCGCGCGCTCACGGATGTCCCGGGCATCGTCGACCCCGTTGTGGCTGGCCGCGTCGATCTCGACCACGTCGAGGGATCCGCCGCCGTCGCGGGACAGCTCCACACAGCTCGGGCAGACCCCGCATGGCGTGTCGGTGGGACCCTCGGCGCAGTTCAGGCAGCGCGCGAGAATACGGGCGGATGTCGTCTTGCCGCAACCTCGGGGCCCGCTGAACAGATAGGCGTGATTCACCCGGTTCGTGCGCAGGGCCGTCATCAGCGGATCGGTCACCTGAGACTGACCGATCATTTCGGCAAAAGTCTCGGGCCGGTAGCGGCGATACAGGGCGGTAACCACGAGGTCAATCGTAGCCGGAGCCACTGACAGTGCGGTGTGGGGTGGGGCGTGTGTGGGTGGGTGCGGGGTGGGTGTGTGGTGGGGCGGGTGGCGTCCGTTTGTCAGGCGCGGCGGCTTAGGCGCGGCGGCTCAGGCGCGGCGGGCGACGGCCTGGTCGAACGCGCCGGGGCGATTGCTCACGATTTGCTTGCCGAGGGGCGCGAGCGAGACCGGCACCATCTTGAAGTCGGCGATGCCGAGGGGGATTCCGATGATGGTGAGGCAGAGCGCGATTCCCGAGACGATGTGCGCCAGGGCCAGCCACCAGCCCGCGAGGATCACCCAGATCACGTTGCCGATGAACGAGAACGCTCCACTGGTGGGTTTGGCCACGACGGTGCGGCCGAACGGCCAGAGCGCGTAGGCGGCGATGCGGAACGACGCGATGCCCCACGGGATCGTAACGATCAGCACGCAGAGCAGAATGCCTGCGGCGAGGTAGCCCAGGAACAGCCAGAACCCGCTCAGCACGAGCCAGATCAAGTTCAGGAGTGTGCTCACGCGAAAATACTACCCGCGCAGGAGGCGGAGGTCGCGGGATCGGAATCGGGCGCGGCGAGCGCGGACATCCGTCGCCGGCCGCGTGTTGCCCTCCCGGCACCCGGCTCCCGGCTCGACTTTAAACTCGGAGAATTTCGCAACACGCCGCCCACGGCGCTGGGGTGACCCGTGTCGCCTAAAAACTTCGAAGTCACGTCCTACAGCACCCCGCACCTCGCATCCCGAGCGCCCCGAACCCCCACACGCCAATCGGCCGCCCCCGGAACCCGGGAACGGCCGATCAACGAAAGCATCAACAAAGGCATCAACGAGACACAGGAGCCGAAACCCCTACCAGCGAACCCCCTACACAGAAGGATGCGTGCGCTTGATCGTCCCCAGCGTCTGCCGGGCGATCTCCAGCTCCTCGTTCGTCGGGATGACGAGCACGGTTACCCGGGAGTTGTCCGTGGAGATCACGCGCGGCGTGCGGGACTTGGCTTCGTTGCGCACGGGGTCGATTTCGATCCCCATGCCCTCGAGTCCGGCCAGGGCGCCCGCGCGCACGATCGGCGAGTTCTCACCGACGCCCGCGGTGAAGACGATGACGTCCACGGTTCCGAGTTGCGCGTAGTAGTTGCCGACATAGCCTTTGACGCGGTGGAAGTACACGTCGAGGGCAGCCTGGGCGACCGGGTCGCCCGCGACCGCGGCATCCTCCACGTCGCGCATATCGCCGTTGCCGGCCAGGGCCAGCATGCCGCCGCGGCGGTTGAGCAGGTCGTCGAGCTCGGCGGTGGTCATCCCGGCCCGGCGGCGCAGGTGAAAGATCACGGCCGGGTCGATGTCGCCCGAGCGGGTGCCCATCGCGAGCCCCTGCAGCGGGGTCATGCCCATGGAGGTGTCGATCGATTCGCCGCCGTCGACGGCACACACGGATGCCCCGTTTCCCAGGTGCAGCACGATCGTCTTGAGCTCGGCCAGGGGCCGGTCGAGGTAGGCCGCCGCGGCCTCCGAGACGAACTTGTGCGAGGTGCCGTGGAAGCCGTACTTGCGCACGCGGTACCGCGTCGCGATGTCCCTGTCGATCGCGTAGGTGTACGCGGCCGGCGGCAGCGTCTGGTGAAACGCGGTGTCGAACACGGCGACGTGAGGCACGTTCGGGAAGCTGGCGCGGGCGGCACGGATGCCCTGCACGTTGGCCGGGTTGTGCAGCGGAGCGATCTCGGAGAGGTCCTCGATGTTCAGCTCGACCAGGTGGGTGATCTCGGTCGGCTCGAAGAACCGGTTGCCGCCCTGCACCACGCGGTGGCCGACGGCGATCAGGTTCGTCTCGGACAGCTTCGGGCCGTGCTCGGCGAAGGCCTCGATCATCACGGCGAAGCCGGCGGTGTGGTCCATGATCGGCAGGTCGCGCTCGGTGCGGCCGCCCTTCGACGTTCCCGCGGTGTGCCGTGAGTGCCCGATCGGCTCGCCGATGCGCTCGACCAGGCCGCTGGCGAGCTCCGTTTCGGTGTCCATGTCGATCAGCTGGTACTTGAACGACGACGATCCGGAGTTGACGACCAGGATGGCGGTCATGCGGACACCGCCGCTGCGGCCGATGCGGAAGATGCCGCACCGGAAGCCGAAGCTGCCGGGGTGCCGGACTCGGACGCTGCGAGCGTCGCGGCCTGGATCGCGGTGATGGCTACGGTGTTGACGATGTCCTGCACTAGTGCTCCTCGAGAAAGGTCATTGATGGGTTTGCGCAGGCCCTGGAGGACGGGGCCGATGGCCACTGCTCCGGCGCTCCGCTGCACGGCCTTGTACGTGTTGTTGCCCGTATTCAGGTCGGGGAAGATGAAGACGGTGGCGCGGCCGGCGACAGCCGAACCGGGCATCTTCGTGGCGGCGACGGCGGCATCCGCCGCCGCGTCGTACTGTATGGGACCCTCGATCAGAAGGTCGGGGCGACGCTCCCGCACGAGGGCGGTGGCGGCCCGCACCTTGTCCACGTCGGCACCCTGCCCGGACTCGCCGGTCGAGTAGCTCAGCATGGCGATGCGCGGCTCGATACCGAATTCGACGGCCGTCTCCGACGCCGAGATGGCGATGTCGGCGAGCTGCTCCGCGGTGGGGTCAGGGTTCACCGCGCAGTCGCCGTAGACGAGCACCTTGTCGGCCAGCGCCATCAGGAACACGCTGGACACGACCGAGACTCCCGGACGCGTCTTGATGATCTGCAGGCTCGGCCGGATGGTGTGCGCCGTGGTGTGCGTCGCCCCGGAGACCATGCCGTCCGCCAGCCCGAGCTGCACCATCATGGTGCCGAAGTAGGACACGTCGGTGACGAGTTCCATGGCCTGCTCGACCGTGACGCCCTTGTGGGCGCGCAGCTTCGCGTACGCCTCCGCGAACTTGCGCCGCAGCACGTCGTCGAAGGGGCTCAGAACCTGCGCCTTGGCGATGTCCAGGCCGAGGCCGATGGCACGCGAGCGCACCTCGAACTCCTCACCGAGAATCGTGATGTCGGCCACATCGCGGGCCAGCAGGGTCGCGGCGGCGCGCAGCACGCGGTCGTCGTCCCCTTCGGGCAGCACGATGCGCTTTTGGTTGGTGCGTGCGCGTTCGAGCAGCATGTACTCGAACATCAGCGGCGTCACCACGTCGGCGCGGCTCACCTTGAGCCGGTCGAGCAGCACGGATGCCTCCACGTGGCCTTCGAAGAGCGCCAGCGCCGTGTCGCGCTTGCGTTGCGAGTCGGCGGCCATCCGTCCGGGCGTGTGTGTGATGCGCAGCGCGGCGTCATAGGAGTTCAGCTCGGTGCTGATGATCGGCACCGAGGCGTCGAGCCCCTCGACGAGCCGCCCGATCTCCTCGGGCAGGGCGAAGCCGCCGACCAGCACGATGCCGGCGATCGACGGGAACGTAGCGGACGAGTTCGCCATCAGAACGGCCAGCAGCACCTGCGGGCGGTCGCTGGGAACCACAACCACGGCGCCCTCGAACAGGCGCGGCAGCACGTTGACCATCGACATGGCCGCCACGACCACGCCGAGCGCCTCCCGGGACAGCAGCGCGGGGTCACCCTTGACGAGCGTGCCGTCGGTGGCCTTGAGGATGCTCTTCATGCTCGGGGCCACGAGGAACGGGTCTTCGGGCAGCGCCCAGACCGGCACCGCGTTGCGCCCGCTGCCGGGCTTCGTGTCGGCGTCGACGACGCTCCGCACGGCGTCGATGAGCTCATCGAGCCGAGTCGGATCGGCGCGGTTGACGATCACGCCAAGCAGTGAAACGTGCTCGTCGCGCAGTTCCGCCAGGGTCACGTCGGTCAACTGGCGGATGTCCTCGGCCGTGCGCGGGTCGCTCTGGCCGAGCTGCCGGTCACCCTGGCTGAGCGTGTCGCGCTGGCCGGGACCGACCCGCCCGCCGAGCACCAGCAGCACCGGCACCCCCAGGTTGGCGGCGATGCGCAGGTTGAAGGCGAGCTCGGTGGGACTGCCGACATCCGTGTAATCGGAGCCGATCACGACCACCGCGTCACACTGGGCCTCGACGGCCTTGAAGCGCTGCACGATGCGGCCGAGGGCCGCGTCGGGGTCGAGGTGCACCTCGTCGTAGGTGACGCCGACGCAGTCGTCGTAGGTCAGCGGGGGCTGCACGGTGAGCGCAGACGCACTCGACAGGTGCGAGAGCAGCAGCTTGAGCACGTAGTCGGGGTGGTGCGCCGAGCGAGCCACGGGCCGGAACACACCGACGCGCTCCACCGAACGGAGCAGGGTGTCGAGCACGCCCAGGGCGATGGTGGATTTGCCGGTATTTCCCTCGGCAGAGGTGATGTAGATACTGTCAGCCACGGTTTATACGTTATCTCCGCCGGTGGAGACACCGGCATTGTCGGGGGTCACGCCGACGCCATCGGCGTCCCAGACCCATTCGGTGACGGCGGGGATGTCTTCCCCGTGGTCGCGGGTGTAATTGCGGGCCCGAAGGCGGGCATCCTGCATCTCCTGGCGAAGCAGGGCGGCGCGGGCGCCGAGTCCGGGAACCCGGTCGATGACGTCCATCACCAGGTGGTACCGGTCGAGGTCGTTGAGCATGACCATGTCGAACGGTGTGGTGGTGGTGCCGTTCTCCTTGTAGCCGCGGGCGTGCAGGTTACCGTGCCCGGTGCGCTTGTAGGTCAGGCGATGGATCAGCCACGGATACCCGTGGTAGGCGAACACGATCGGCTTGTCTGCCGTGAAGATGGCGTCGAACTCGTTGTCGCTGAGGCCGTGCGGGTGGTCCGCCTCGGACTGCAGGCGCATCAGGTCAACGACGTTCACGACGCGCACCGATAGGTCGGGCAGCCATTCCCGCAGGATGGCGGCCGCGGCCAGCACCTCGAGGGTGGGCACCTCGCCGGCGGCGGCCAGCACGACGTCGGGTGAGGTGCCGAACGTCTCGGTTCCGGCCCAGTCGAAGATGCCCAGACCCCGCTTGCAGTGCGCGACGGCCTGGTCCATGGTGAGCCAGTTCGGCGCGGGCTGCTTGCCGGCGACGACCACGTTGACGTAGTCCACACTGCGCAGGCAGTGGCTGTAGGTGGCGAGCAGCGTGTTGGCGTCGAACGGCAGGTAGACGCGTACGACATCCGCACTCTTGTTGACGACGTGGTCGATGAACCCGGGGTCCTGATGCGAGAACCCGTTGTGATCCTGGCGCCAGACGTGCGAGCTGAGCAGGTAGTTCAGGCTCGAGATTGAGCGGCGCCACGGGATCTCGCGGGTGACCTTGAGCCACTTCGCGTGCTGGTTGAACATCGAGTCGACGATGTGAATGAAGGCCTCGTAGCAGTTGAACAGGCCGTGACGGCCGGTGAGCAGGTAGCCCTCCAGCCAGCCCTGGCACTGGTGTTCGCTGAGCATCTCCATCACGCGGCCGGCGCGGGCGAGGTTCGTGTCACCCTCGTGGAATTCCGCGTTCCACTGCTTGTCCGTGGCCGCGTAGACGGCCGGGGCGAGGCGGTTGGAGGCCGTCTCGTCGGGCCCGAAGATGCGGAAATTGTCGGGGTTGTCACGGATGACGTCGGCCAGCCAGGTGCCGAGAACCTTGGTCGCCTCATCGGTGGTGGCGCCCGGGGAAGGGACATCCACCGCATACTCCCGGAAGTCGGGCAGCTTCAGCGCCCGGCGCAGCAGCCCACCGTTGGAGACCGGGTTCGCGCTCATCCGCAGGTCGCCCGCGGGGGCCAGCGCCGAGATCTCTGCGGCGGGGGCGCCGTTCGCGTCGAAGAGTTCGCCCGGCCGGTAAGAGGCCAGCCACTCTTCGAGCAGCCGGGTGTGAGCCTCGGTGTCGCGGGCGTTGCTCAGGGGCACCTGGTGCGAACGCCAGGAGTCGACGACCTGCACCCCGTCGATGACGGGCGGGCAGGTCCAGCCTTTGGGCGTGCGCAGGATGATCATCGGCCAGCGCGGACGCTCGGTGTCGCCGGCGAGGGCGCGCGCCTTGATCGCGGCGATCTCGTTGAGCACCTCGTCGAGGGTGAGCGCCATGCGCTGGTGAACGAGAAGGGGATCCTCGCCGTCGAAGCCGCCGGCCACGATGTAGGGCTTGTGGCCGTAGCCGCGCATCAGGTCGAGGAGTTCCTCTTCCGGGATGCGGGCGAGCACGGTGGGGTTGGCGATCTTGTACCCGTTGAGGTGCAGGATCGGCAGCACGACGCCATCCTGAAGCGGATCGATGAACTTGTTCGAGTGCCAGCTGGTGGCCAGCGGGCCGGTCTCGGCCTCGCCGTCGCCGACGACCGCGGCGACCAGCAGGTCGGGGTTGTCGAACGCGGCGCCGTAGGCGTGGCTGAGCGCGTAACCGAGCTCGCCGCCCTCGTGGATCGAGCCGGGCGTCTCGGGCGAGGCGTGGCTGGGGATGCCGCCGGGGAACGAGAACTGGCGGAACAGGGCCTTGACGCCCTGCTCGCTCTGGTCGACGCCGGAGTAGATCTCGGAGTACGTGCCGTCGAGGTAGGCGTTGGCCACCATCCCGGGGCCGCCGTGGCCGGGGCCGGTGACGTAGAGGGTGCTGATCGACCGTTCCTGGATGGCGCGGTTCAGGTGGGCATAAAGAAAATTGAGCCCCGGAGTGGTTCCCCAATGGCCGAGCAGACGCGGCTTGATGTGGTCCCGCGTGAGCGGCTCACGCAAAAACGGGTTGTCGAGCAGGTAGATCTGCCCTACCGACAGATAGTTGGCGGCCCGCCACCAGGCATCGACGCTGGCGAGCGCTTCAGCGCTGAGCGGATGCGGTGACCGGTCTGGCCAGAGAAAGGGTTTACCGAATATTTCAGCCATGGTGCCTCCAGGCACTATCGGGGCGGGGGCGTTATCTGCGCCGTTTCATCTTACGAGATGAGGCGAAATCGTTATCATTGCTAACGGCCTGCGGCTGTGGCGGGGCCGTGGCTGGGCTGTGGCTGTTTTTCCGGCGCGTGCGGGCATGAAAAAGACTCCTCGCGCACCCACCAGAGCCCGGTTACCCTTGCTACGTTTCCGTCCTGGGGGAGTTGGCCGAGATGGCGCCACGCGAGGAGCCGACCCTTAGTTTAGACGCAAAGCCGGCGAGGCCGAAAACGGGGCGATTCCGAGTCGATTCCGAGTCTGCACCGGGTCTGCACCGGGTCTGCACCGGGCGGGCGGGGCGAGTGTGCACGGAGGCCACCGGAAACAGGTAAGATTCTCTAGGTCGTTCCTTGAGGGAACGTTCGGCCAGGAGAATTCGCCTAGTGGCCTATGGCGCACGCTTGGAAAGCGTGTTGGGTGAGAGCCCTCGGGGGTTCGAATCCCCCATTCTCCGCCAGATCGCGCTGCAGCACGCGGGCGGGCATTAGTCTCGACGAACTCGACAATCAACTCTCGGGGGTTCGAATCTTCCGCCCCCGCAGCGCTGCTTCCGTGCCCGGATGGGGCTAACTCAGGAGATCCAAGCCGCACGCAAACATCCACCGCCTGATTCCGGGGGCGGGAACCGCAACTGGCCGTGGTTCTCCTGAGTTAGCCACCGACCCGCGTCCATAGCTCCCGCACATTCTGCCGGATGTGGCCAATAGAGCCCTGAAACAGCCCACCGCCGAGAATTGGCAGGAGTTATGCACGTAGCGAGGCTCCGACCGTGCCTGGCATGGGGCCAACTCAGGAGATCCGCGCGGACCGCTCCGCCGTGGCCGCAGACCAGTGCGGAGCAGACTGCGGCCGCCCAGGGATCTCCTGAGTTGGCCACGGAAGTGTCGGGGCAGGTCCGGCGAGCACCGGCGAGCACCGGCGAGCCCCGGGGGCTAGTCGGCGAGCGGATGCCGCGGCGCACGCGGCACGGGCGGCGGCGGCACCGGCTTCGCGGCCACGACATCGGCGAGCGCGAGGACGACCAGACCGCGTTTGGTCTCAACCATGCACCCTGTGTCGGAGACGGACCGCAAGTAACCCACGGCATCCGTGACCCCGCCCTCGATGCGGGTGCGCACCACGATTCGGGTTCCGAGGGTGGTGCTGGAGACGAATTGGGCGGCGGCGAGGCTCATCCGGCTGAGCCTACTCTTCGAGCCCGAGCCGAGCGCGGCCCAGCCGCACCCAGCCGCGCGGCGCCCGGCCCAGCCGCACCCAGCCGCACGCAGCCCGGCCCAGCCGCACCCAGCCG
>NZ_SOGE01000042.1:0-37674 GCF_004402575.1 Cryobacterium sp. TMT2-4
CTCGACGCCCGACGCCGACGCCGATGCCGATGCTGTCGACGTCGCGGATGCTGTCGGCGTCGCGGCGTTCACCGCGAGGGTGCCCTGGCAGGCGCCGGTTGCCCGGGGCGTCACCGCCGGCACGCTCTCGGTTGACGCGGCCGAGGCTATCCGGGCCGGCTCGGCCAGATCGACGCGGCAGTTACCGCGGAGAAGCTCCGGGTGGCCCTCGCGGCGCTCCTCACCGAGGCACCGTCACTGAATGCCGACGAGGTCTTCAAACGGGCGAGACAGATGCGCGACCGGCTCGATCAGGCCGGCATCGCCGCCCGCGAGAAGCAGGCCCACGACGACCGCTACCTGAAGGTCTACCGGCTGAGCAATGGCAACGTGCGCCTGAACGGGCTCTTCGCCCCCGAAGACGGCGAGTTCGTGCTCTCCACCTTCGACTCCATCACCAGCCCCCGCCGCGGCGGAGTGCGCTTCGTCGACCCGGAACGCGCCGCCTGGGCCCAAAAAAAGCAGGACGACCCGCGCAGCACCGAGCAGATCAANACGGACTCCCTCGTGCAGCTGCCGAAGGTCGCCGGCGAGGCCGACCCGGGCCGGGTCTTCGGCGGACGCCGCCAGGCGGCGCGTGATCGTGACCGAGAAGGCCCTCACAGCCGAACCCGCCGAGCCGGGTGCCGCCGAACCCGCCGCTCACGGGCAGATCGAAGGCAACCCGGTCCCCATCTCGCAGGAAACCATCGACCGGGTGCTCTGCGACGGCGGATGCCGGTGGGTCGACTGCGACAGATCACCAGCCTGGACCGAAGCCCACCACATCAACGACTGGCTCACCGACAGCGGAGACACCAACCTCGCCGAAGAAGTACTGCTCTGCCACCCGCACCATCTACTGCTGCACAACCAGCAGTGGAAGATCACCCGCACCGGAACGCAACACTGGCTGCGGCCACCGGTGGAGAACGACCCGGAACAGACACTGATCGCACTGCCGAGCAAGCGGGTGGGGCTGTAGGGCGCGGCTCTCGTCCCGGGTCTTAACAGGCTCGACCAGCGTCGTGGGGGGCGGCGGCGGGGCGGGTCGCCGGGTCTCGACAGGCTCGACCACCGGGACTCGGGTCAGGGGCGACCGGTGAATTTGTCCATAGAGCCGTAGACACCGAAGACGCGACCCGCGACGACGTCCCACAGGGGCAGCGGCAGCAGACCGCGGACCACCTTCGAGAGCACGACCGTCCACGGCATGGTGAGCATGGGCTTGCCCGCGAGCATCGCCTGCCAGACCCGTTCGACCACGTATTCCGGCGTCATCACCGGCGTCAGCAGCGGACCGCGGGCACCCTCGAACATCCCGGTCGAGATGTAGCTGGGGCAGACGGTCGTGACCTTCACGTGCCCGAACCGTTGCTGCTTGAGCTCCAGACGCAGCGAGTCGCCCCACCCGATCAGGGCCGCCTTCGACGCCGCATAGACGCTCATCCGAGGGTTCGAGAGCATCCCGGCCGCCGACGCGATGTTCACGATACGCGACGCACGACCGCGATTGGCCATCATCGCCGGGAGGAACTCCCGGGCGATGTACATCGGCGCGAGCGCGTTGATCTGCATGGTCGGCCGCGTGTCCGCGCCGTTGTCGTGCTCCCAGAAGAAGGCTCCGCGCACGATGCCGGCGTTGTTGATCACGATGTCCGGGTCGCCGACCTCCGTGCGCACCCGCTGGGCGGTCTGGGCGATCGCGCCGAGGTCGGCGATGTCCACGACATACGGGACAACGAGCGTGCCCTCGCCGGCCCGATCGCCGAGGATGCCGGCCGCACGGGTCAGCGCCCCGGCGTCCCGGTCCCAGAGGATCACGGCTTTCGCGCCCTCGGCGACGGCCCGCTCGGCATAGAGGCGGCCCATGCCGCTGGCGGCACCGGTAATGAGCACACGGGCTCCGGAAACGGTTCGAGTCATGGCCCCATCATCCCAAGAAGAAGCGCCGCGTGTTACGTCGGGTTGCGGCCGGCCCAGCAGCATCCGTCTGCCCTCGGCTAACGTCAAGCAACTCTTCCCCTCCCTCGACCGAAAGCCGCCCATGCCGCACCGCGCCGCACCACACGAGGCGTTCGCCGATCCGGCGTCCGTGCGCGGCGCGGCGTCCAGATCCACGGCCACGACCACGACCGGAAACTCGGCCTGCACAGTCGAGTTCGAGGCGATCGGCCGCACGTTCGCCCCTGCCACGACCCGCGGGGCCACCGCCCTACCCCCGGTACTCCGCGACATTTCCCTCACGGTGCGGCCCGGCGAGGTGCTGGCGATTCTGGGCACGAGCGGATGCGGCAAGTCCACTCTGCTCCGCATCGCGGGCGGCCTCGACTCCCCGACCATCGGCCAGGTGAGAATCGACGGCTCGCCCGTCGCCGGCATCGACCCGCGCTGCGCGGTCGGATTTCAGGAGCCGCGCCTGCTGCCCTGGCGCACCGTCACCGAGAACGTCGCACTGGGACTGCCCCGCGGCACCCCGCGGGCCGCCGGCCGCGCCCGCGTCGCCGAACTGATCGAGCTGGTCGGTCTGGCCGCGTTCGCCGGCCACCGCCCCCGGGCCATCTCCGGCGGGATGGCGCAGCGTGCCTCCCTCGCCCGGGCGTTGGCCCGCAACCCGGGCGTTCTGCTGCTCGACGAACCGTTCGGCGCCCTCGACGCGCTCACCCGCCTGAAGATGCAGGACCTCCTGCTCGACGTGCACGCCCAGGCGCCGACGACGGTCCTCCTGGTCACGCACGACGTCGACGAGGCGCTGCAATTGGCCGACCGGATCATCCTGCTCGGCCGGCCCGACAACGGCACCCGCGCCGGCGCCGGCGCCACCATCGTGCAGGAACTCACCGTTCCCGGGGCCCGCCCCCGCGACCGCGGCTCGGCGGAACTCGCCGAACTGCGCGGACGACTTCTCGCCGGGCTCGGCATCGACCGCCACGGCGAGGCACGCGGGCTCGCCGCGACCTCTACCATCCCGGCCTTCCCCTACTGACTTTTCTGCCTCACCACTTCACAACCGCACTGCTTTCACCACCGCTTTCCCACACCGGGTGCAGCATCCGCTGCCCAATCAACTGAGAGATCCCGATGACACAGCACCGCTCCACCACACGAATCGCACTCCTTGCCGTCGCAACCGCCGCCGCCCTGCTGCTCACCGGCTGCGTCGCGGGTGAAAACCAGCCGGTCGCCGAGCCGGCCGAGGCCGCCGAAGCGGGTAAGACCACCGTCACCACCGGCGGCACCCTCAACATCGACTTCGCCACCTACAACCCGCTCAGCCTAGTGATCAAGGACCAGGGCTGGCTCGAGGATGCCCTCAGCGACCAGGACATCGCCGTGAACTGGGTACAGTCGGCCGGCTCCAACAAGGCCAACGAGGCACTGCGCGCAAATGCCATCGACGTGGGTTCCACCGCCGGCTCGGCCGCGCTGCTGTTCCGCTCGAACGGCTCGCCGATCCAGGTCATCGACATCTTCTCGCAGCCCGAGTGGGCGGCCCTCGTCGTTCCCGGCGACTCCGCGATCACCGACGTCGCCGATCTCAAGGGCAAGCAGATCGCCGCCACCAAGGGCACCGACCCCTACTTCTTCCTGCTCCAGTCTCTGGAGGAGGCCGGACTCACCCTCGACGACGTGACCGTGCAGAACCTGCAGCACGCCGACGGCTGGGCTGCCCTCCAGAACGGCTCGGTCGACGCCTGGGCCGGACTCGACCCGATCATGGCCGGTGCCGAGGCTGCCGGCGCGGAGCTGCTCTACCGCAACGTCGACTTCAACAGCTACGGGTTCCTCAACGCCACCGAAAGCTTCCTGACCGAGAAGCCCGATGTGGCCCAGACCGTCGTCGACGTCTATGAGCACGCCCGCGCCTGGGCGCTGGAGAACCCCAACCAGACCGCCGAGATCCTGGCCGGCGTCTCGGGCCTCGACCTCGCCGTGGCCACCACGGTGATCACCGAGCGTTCCAACCTCGACGTGGACAACGTGCCCGGCAAGGCCCAGCTCACGGTGCTGAAGAAGATCGGCCCGACCTTCGTCGCCGCCGGTGACGTGGCAGCGCAGAGCCAGATCGACGACGCCCTCGACACGATCGTCAACGACAGCTTCGCCACGAAGGCCGACCCGTCGGTCGTCACGGAGTAATCAGGAATTACCGTAGCGCCGTCCGGGGCGGGCAACCGCCCCGGACACCCGCACCACCAGCACCCCCTGCACCCAGCACCCCGGCCCCACCAGCGCCACCCACCGAGAGGACGCGACCATGACCGAGACTGTGCCCCGCACGCTGCCGCGCACGTCGGCCCGGACCGTGCCCGACGCCACCGCATTCGCTGCATCCGCCCCCGCCGCCCGCACGGCGCGTGCCCCGCGCCGGCCGCTCGCCTCGCGCGGCTGGATCGCCCTCGGCGGCGGAGCGGTCCTGCCGGTCCTGATCCTCGCGGCCTGGCAGCTCACCACCGCGCTCGGCGTGTTCACGATGGCCCAACTGCCCTCCCCCGCGATGGTCTGGCAGGCCGGCGTCGACCTGTTCGCGAGCGGGCTGCTCGGCCAGTACGCGGCGATCTCCACCCAGCGAGTGCTCATCGGTTTCGCCGTCGGCGCCGCCCTGGGCATCGCCCTGGGCGCCCTGGTCGGCCTGTCCCGGGCCGCCGACGTACTGTTCGCCCCTACCCTTGGCGCCATCCGGGCGGTGCCGTCGCTCGCCTGGGTTCCCCTGCTCATCCTCTGGCTGAAGATCGGCGAGGAGTCCAAGCTCACCCTGATCGCCATCGGCGCCTTCTTCCCCGTTTACACGACCGTGTCTGCGGCGCTGCGGCACGTCGACCGTCAGCTCGTGGAGGCGGGCCGCGCGTTCGGCCTGCGCAGGGCGCGCCTGTTCACGGCCGTGCAGCTGCCCGCGGTGATCCCCGCCGTGGTCTCCGGGCTGCGGCTGGCTCTGGCCCAGGCCTGGCTGTTCCTCGTGGCCGCCGAGCTGATCGCCTCCTCGATGGGGCTGGGCTTCCTGCTGATCGACTCCCAGAACAACGGCCGCATCGACCGCATCCTGCTCGCCATCATCCTGCTCGCCATCCTCGGCAAGCTGACGGATACCGCCGTTGGCCTCTTCGAGCGCTGGGCGAACCGCAAATGGGCCTGACGCCGATGCCGGCCCCGTTCGATCCGGCGAGCGCCACCATCCGGAATCTCCTGACCGAAACCCGGCGCTACCCGGCCCCGGCCGCCTTCGCGGCGCAGGCCAACGTCGACGCCACCTGGTGGGACCGGGCCGCCGCCGATCCGATCGCGTTCTGGGCCGAGCAGGCCAACCGCCTCGACTGGGCCGAGCCGTGGCACACCGACCACACCTGGCAGCCGGCCAGGGCGGACGCCGACGGCGTGCTCTCCATTCCCCGCGCCGAGTGGTTCGCGGGCGGCAAGCTCAACGTGGCCGTCAACTGCGTCGACCGGCACGTGGCCGCCGGCAAGGGTGACAAGGTCGCCTTCTACTTCGAGGGAGAGCCCGGCGACCGCCGAACGATCACCTATGCCGAACTCGAACGCGCGGTGAACCGCGCCGCCAACACGCTTACCGACCTCGGCATCGTGCCGGGCGACCGGGTCGTGCTCTACCTGCCGGTGATCCTCGAAACCATCATCATCACCCTCGCCATCGCGCGCCTCGGCGCCGTGCACTCGCTCGTCTTCGGCGGCTTCTCCGCCGAGGCGCTGCGGTTCCGGGTCGAGGACACCGGCGCGAAGCTGCTCGTGACCACCGACGGCCAGTTCCGCCGGGGTCAGGCCGTGCCGGTCAAGGCCGCGGCCGACGAGGCCGTCGCGGGCGTGGACTCGATCGAGCACGTGCTCGTAGTGCGCCGCACCGGCGACCTGACCCCCGACATCCCCTTCACGCCGGGCCGGGATGTCTGGTGGCACGACAGCGTCGACCTCGCCTCCCCCGTGCACGAACCCGCGTACTTCGACGCGGAGACCCCGCTGTTCATCATCTACACCTCGGGCACGACGGGTACTCCGAAGGGGCTCGTGCACACCAGCGGCGGGTACCTCACGCACACCTCCTGGAGTCACTGGGCCGTCTTCGACGTCAAGGACGACGACGTGCACTGGTGCACGGCCGACCTGGCCTGGGTTACCGCTCACAGCTATGTGCACTACGGGCCGCTCTCCAACGGCACCACCTCGGTGATCTACGAGGGAACGCCGAACACCCCGCATCCGGGCCGGCACCTCGAGATCATCGAGCGCTACGGGGTGACCACCTATTACACGGCGCCAACACTCATCCGCACGTTGATGACGTGGTTCCCGGAAGGGCTGCCGAGCGAGTTCGACCTGTCCAGCATCCGTCTGCTCGGGTCGGTCGGCGAGGCCATCAACCCGGAGGCCTGGGTGTGGTTCCGCGAGAACATCGGCGCTGGCAGCGCCCCCATCGTGGACACCTGGTGGCAGTCTGAGACCGGCGCCGCCGTGATGGCGCCGCTACCGGGCGTCAGCACGCTCAAGCCCGGTTCGGCCCTGCGCGCCCTGCCGGGCCTGACGACCCACGTCGTCGACGACCACGGCCGGCCGGTGCCGTTCGGCTCCGGCGGCTACCTCGTGATCGAGGGCACCTGGCCAGGCATGGCCCGCACCGTCTGGGGCGACCCCGAGCGCTACCGCGACTCCTACTGGGCCCGGTTCGCGAAGCAGGGCTTCTTCTTCTCCGGCGACGGCGCGAAATACGACGACGACGGCGACATCTGGCTCCTCGGCCGCGTCGACGACGTCATCAACGTGTCCGGGCACCGCTTGTCGACGATCGAGATAGAGTCGGCGCTCGTCGCACATCCGCTGGTCGGCGAGGCCGGCGTCGTCGGCGTGACGGATGCGAGAACAGGCGAGGCCATCGCGGCCTTCGTGATCCCGGCCGCGGCACCGCGCCCCACCAGCGGTTCCGGCGAGCGCGGCAACCTGGGCGACCCCGCGGTCTGGCTGGCCGCCCGGGGCACCCTCGAGCCGCTGCTGCGCGCGCACGTCACGCAGGCCATCGGGGTCGTCGCCCGGCCGCAGGAGGTGTTCGTTGTGCCTGACCTGCCCAAGACCCGCTCGGGCAAGATCATGCGTCGCCTCCTCGGCGATATCGTGGCCGGTCGTGCGCTCGGCGACGTGACCGCGCTCCAGGACGACTCGGTTCCGGGCCGCATCGCCGTGATCGTGGCGGCCGCGCGGCAGCGCTGAGCGCACGGTTCCAGCGCCTACCCAGCGACGGGTGGAATCGTAGGGACCAACGCCCCAGACGACCCGAGCCAGAGGAGCACACCATGGGATTCTTCGACCGCCTCTTCGGAACCGAGCCCCAGCAGCCGGAACAGCAGCGACGCGCGGCCGCACCGCAGCGCACCGACGACGAGATCGCCGTCGATCGCTATCAGTACCTACTGCGCACGGCACCGCCCGAGACGATCGAGCAGGTGCACGCGGAGGCCTTCAGCAAACTGAACGATGAGCAACGCGACCTGCTGTTCCGCCAGCTAAGCGAGAACGCCAACGCCAGCGAGCGCCCGGCGAACGCCGAACCGGCAACACTGGCCCAGGCGGCCACCCGGGCGGAGCTGCGCCAGCCCGGCACCCTCACCCGCGCCTTCGGCAACCAGGGCCAGGGCGGGCCGAGCTTCGGCAGCATGGTCGGCAGCTCCCTGCTCGGCACCGTGGCGGGCTATGTCATCGCGTCGACGCTGATGAGCGCTTTCCTGCCCATGGACTCCGGCGGCGCGGATGCCTCGGGCGCCGACTCCGGTTCCGGCGACTCCGGCGGCGATTCCGGCGGCGACGCGGGTTCCGGCGGCGACGCGGGTTCCGGCGGCGACGCGGGTTCCGGCGGCGACTCCGGCAGCGGCGATTTCGGCGGCGGCGATTTCGGCTTCTGAGCCCACCCCCTTCCGCGAGAGTCGCTCCCGCTCAACCCGGCCACTCCCCGCCGGGCGGTGGTCACTGCGGGGCTGTAGCCTGAGAATTAGCGGCGGAAGATCCGCGACGGCTGAGGCATCCGCCGGCTGAGACTCGAACAGGGCTGGTCACCGTGCGTGAAACGGGGGTGTTAATCGTGCTGCGGCACGGCCAGAGCACCGCGAACGCCGCCGGGCTGTTCACGGGCGTGCTGGATGCGCCGCTGTCGGATCAGGGGATCCGCGAGGCCCACACGGCCACCATCCTCCTCAACCTTGCGCTGCCGGGCGAACGGCCACCGACCACCGGCACCGGCTCTCCGGCCATGACCACGGCACCGGCACCCGCTGCAGCACCTGTCACCCTGTTCACCTCGACGCTGACACGCGCCCGGCAGACCGCCGCGATCGTCGCCGCCGGTCTGGCCCGCCCGCCGGTCGGCTGCGACGCCGACTGGCGACTGAACGAACGCAATTACGGCGCGCTGACCGGCCGTTCCAAAGACGATGTGCGCGCCGAGTTCGGCGAGGAACAGTTCGTGGCCTGGCGCCGCTCGGTCGCCGAGGCCCCGCCCGCCATGGGCGACCTGCTCTACGACGAGTTCGCCGGCACCGCCCTGTTCCGCGCGCTGCCGGCGGCCGCACTGAACCGCACCGAGGCGCTCAGCGACGTCATCACCCGAGTGGATGCCTTCCTCACCGAGCGCGTCGACCCGCTTCTCGCCCGCGGCGAGATCGTGCTCGTGGTGGCCCACGGCAACTCCCTGCGGGCTCTGTGCGCGGTGATCGACGGCCTGTCCGACGGGCAGATCCGCGACCTGAACCTGCCCACCGGACAGCCGTTGGTCTACCGTTTCGACGCCCGGGGGCGTCCCGTGCCGTTCGGCGGCCGCTACCTCGACTCCGTCACCGCGCTGGCGGCCGCCCTCACCCTCGCGAATGAGGGCGGTACCTGACGATCTCGAGCCTGTGAGCTCGGGTGTGTGATCTCGAGCCGTCCGTGACGTTCCGGCTCCCGTCGCTTAGCTTGTCTGCGCCCCGCGGGCCGCCCCGGCCGACAGCCCGAGGGCGAGGATACGGCACACCGTGGCGGCGGCCCGTTCGAGGTTCGCCGGACCATCCGTCAGTGCCTGCGGGAGGTCGCTGACCTCCTGAACGATCGGCACCAGCGCGGCGAAGCCCTGGTCATAGAGCACCTCGGACCCGGGTCCTACCCGGCCCGCGAACGCGATCACGGGCACACCGTTGCGCGCGGCAGCCTCGGCCACGCCGAGCGGGGTCTTGCCGTGCAGGGTCTGCCCGTCGATGCTGCCCTCGCCGGTGAAAACGAAGTCGGCCCCGCTCAGGCGACGCTCGAGGAGGGCGGCCTCCATCACCACCTCGACGCCCCGCCGCATGCGGGAGTCGAAGCAGGCGAGGAAGGCCGCGCCGAGCCCGCCGGCCGCGCCGGCGCCGGGCAGCTCCGCCACGGAACGCCCGGAATCCGCGGTCAGCACCCGCGCGAAGACCGTGAGGGCCTCCTCGAGGTCCCGCACGGCCTGCGGATCGGCGCCTTTCTGCGGGCCGAAGACGGCGGTGGCGCCGCCCGGACCGAGCAGCGGATTGGCGACATCGCTCGCGATCTCGAACGACGCGGACCGCGCCCGCGGGTCGAATCCTTCCAGGTCGATCCGGCAGAGCCGCGCAAGCGCCGCTCCCCCGCAGTCCAGGTCACGTTCGGCGGAATCGAACAGACGAGCGCCGAGGGCGTGAAGCATGCCAGCCCCTCCGTCGTTGGTCACCGAGCCGCCCAGCCCGATCACGAACCGGCTCGCACCGCGGTCCAGCGCGTCGGTGATGAGCTGCCCGACGCCGTACGTGCTGGCGGTGCGTGCGTCCCGGTCGGCTGCGGCGACGAGATGGATGCCGGCCGACGCCGCAACCTCGATGATCGCCAGCTGCTCGGCGGCCACATAGCCGTAGGCGGCCAGCACCGGGCGTCCGCGGGCATCCTGAACCTCGGTCTCCACGATCTCACCGCCACAGGCGGCAACCATCGCGTTCACGGTGCCCTCGCCGCCGTCGGCCATCGGCACCCGCACGCACTCGGCGCCGGGGAAGACGGAACGGATGCCGCGCTCCAGGGCCGTGGCGGCCTCGACGGCCGACATGGATTCCTTGAACGAGTCGGGGGCCAGAACGAACTTCATGGTGTTGATCTTCCCGGTCCCGGGCACCAGCTGCAACTGCAGGGCGCAGGACGCAGCATCCGCTACCCCCGCGTAGGCTCGAAACCATGCGATTCGGACTCTTCATACCTCAGGGCTGGCGTCACGACCTGGTCGACATCGATCCCGTCGAACAGTGGGCGACCATGAGCGGCCTCGCCGCGCACGCCGACGCCGGCGAGTGGGAGTCGATCTGGGTGTACGACCACTTCCACACCGTGCCGGTGCCGAGCGAGGAGGCCACCCACGAAGCCTGGACGCTGATGAGCGCGTTCGCCGCCACCACGACACGGGTGCGCCTCGGCCAGATGTGCACCTGCATCAGCTACCGCAACCCGGCCTACCTCGCGAAGGTCGCCTCGACCATCGACATCATCTCCGGCGGACGCGTCGAGATGGGCATCGGCGCCGGCTGGTACGAGCACGAATGGCGCGCTTACGGCTATGGCTTCCCGCGCGCCGGCGAGCGCCTCGCACGCCTCGACGAGGGCGTGCAGATCATGCGCCAGGCCTGGGCCACCGGTAAGGCCACCCTCGACGGACAGCACTACCAGGTGGACGGCGCCATCGTGCGGCCGCTACCACTGCAGGACGGAGGCATCCCGGTCTGGATCGCCGGCGGCGGCGAGAAGGTCACCCTCAAGATCGCGGCGAAGTACGCGAACTACACGAACTTCGACGGCTCCCCCGAGGGCTTCTCGCACAAGAGCGAGTTGCTCGAGGCGCACTGCATGGCGGAAGGCACCGATTTCGGCGCGATCACCCGCTCGGCGAACTACAACACCGTGATCGCGGCGACGGAGGCCGAGGTCGCCGACCGTCTCGACGCCATCGAGGCCCGGGTCACCCCCTACCTCGGTTCGGAGGGCGCGGCGGCATTCATGGCCGAGTACCGCAGCGGCGAGGCGCAGTGCGTCGGCACACCGGAACAGGTCGTCGAGCGCCTGAACGGCATGAAGGCACGCGGCCTCGGTTACGCCATCCACTACTTCCCGGAGGCCGCCTACGACCGCTCGGGTCTGGAACTCTTCGAACGCGAGGTCATGCCCGCGCTGCGTTGATCGGGCCGCACCCCGTGCTCTCCCGCCGGCCCCGGCACGCCCACCCCAACCCACCCGCGCAAAGATGGAACCCATGACCAGCACGAACACGGCGACCAGGCCCGCCCGCATCACCTGGGCGGAGGCCGGGCGGACTCGGTCGGCCCTCTGGCACTCGGAGAGCGGTTGGGCGCCGCCGGAACGCGTCGTCATCGCCGACGACACGATGACCGCGGATGCCGCCTACCGCCACGCGAAGGCTGGCACCGGCATGCTCTGGCGCGGCGACTTCCTGGGCGCCCGCCAGTTGCTCAGCGCCCTCGCCCGCCGCATCGACCACGGCCGGCACGCGCCCACCACCGACCTGGCCGCCGCTTTCCGGCACTACCGCTCCGAGGCGCTGCGCCGCTCCCGGCTGCTCGGCCTGGTGTTCGTGCCGCTCGACGCCGACTACACCGTTCCGCTCCGCCGCGCGCCCGACGTGCGCCAGGCCTGCACCGAGACCTACGGCCCGGCGACGGATGCCTCGGTCACCGCCCTGCGCGAGCTCCTCGGCGTCATCGGGGCGCACGAGTGGCGCACGACCGGGGTCGACGTACCCGTGCTCGGCGCCCGCATCCACCCGCACTACGGGGTGTTCTCGCCCGTGCGCGGCGAATACCTCGACCTGGTGAACACGGCCCCGCTGCCGGCAGCCTGGGCCGGAGGTTCTGCGGCTGAGGCCGGCTCGATCGCCGGGACCGCCACCGCGTTCGACATCGGCACGGGCACCGGGGTGCTCGCTGCGGTGCTGGCGCGACGCGGCATCCGTCACGTGGTCGGCACCGACCAGGAGCCACGGGCGCTGACCTGCGCGCGCGCGAACATCGGGCGGCTCGGGCTGGCCGGTGCGGTCGAGATCATCAAGGCCGATCTGTTCCCCGCCGGCCGCGCCGACCTCGTGGTCTGCAACCCGCCGTGGATTCCCGCGTCCGCCGTCACCGCCACCGACTTCGCCGTCTACGACCCCGACAGCCGGATGTTGCGGGGCTTCCTGGCCGGGCTGGCCGACCACCTCCAGGCGGCCGGGGAGGGCTGGCTCGTGCTCTCCGACATCGCCGAGCACCTCGGGTTGCGCTCCCGCGGCGAACTCCTCGACCTGATCGAGGACGCGGGCCTCGAGGTCGTCGCCCGCCTGGACGCCAAACCCGTGCACGGCCGCGCCGCCGACGCGTCCGATCCCCTGCACGCCGCCCGGTCGAAGGAAGTGACGTCGCTCTGGCGGTTGCGGGCCGTCTCTCCGCCGGCCCAGTCGACTGCCGATGCCCCCGACGCACCTGACGCTGTTCGGTGAACCGTCAGGTTTGAAGGGTGCGCGGCGGCGCCCGCCCCAGGAACGTGTCGTTTCGAGCGCTACTTGAGGTTCGGCGTGCCGCCCTTGTTCGCGGCGAGGCGCCAGCGGGACCAGGGCCAGATGCCGTCCATCTCCACCTCAAGCGAGAAGCTGAGCAGCACCCGGATCACCACGATCGCGCCGAGCACCAGCACGCTCTGCGGGGTCGGATCCACCAGGATCGTGCGGATGATATCGGCGATGATCAGCACTTCGAGCCCGAGCAGGATGGCCCGGCCCAGATTGCGGCGCAACTTCTCATAGGCCCGCTGCCGGGTGTCGGCCCGCAGCGCGGTCGGCACCGCAGCGATCATCGCGGCCGCGCCGCCGAGCACCATGATGGCTGCACCGGCCGCCTCGACGATCCGCACGACCGCCGAGATCACCTCGTCAAAGTTCATCGGCGGCGCTCCTCGCTGCATGGTCGCTGCATGGTCGCCTCGACGATAGCGCAGGCCACCCCCGCGGTCGAGCCATCCGGTGGCCCAGCCTGTCGAGACCCGGGCAGCCGGTTCTCGTGCACCGCCCTCTCGCGCCGCTGAGACCGAAAGCTCCGTGTGCGCCCACAATCACCGCCGGAAGGGCGGCACTCGGCACAATGGGCGATTCTCGGAGAATGACCGGAACAACGCACACTTTCAACCGGAACGGGGGCTTTCGACGACCGGAGGGTCGGAACACGGCGATTCGTTGCGAGATATGGCAAGAAAACGCCCGCACCCTCCCGCTACTCTGGACCGTGGCGCCAAATGGCACCACCGGCACCACCCAGCACCACCACGAACGACCCCGCCGCGACCGCGGCACTCACGAAGAACGGAGGTTCCCATGTCGAATTACGTTGCGCACGATGCACTGGTCGGTGAGCCCGAGGTTCTCGAGGATGCCGTCACCGCCGCCAACCCGGTCACAAGCCCGGCCTGGCTCCGGCTCAAGTCCGCGGCCACCTCGCTTCAGGCCAGCCAGGCGCAGGACGGCTCCATCCCCGTCGCCGCCGACCACGCGGATGCCGCGGCGCACGTCGGCGTGATCGCCGCCGCCATCGACGAGCTCGCCCCGCTGTTCCCGCACGACGCCGCCTACCTCGCGGCCGTGACTCGGGACTTCACCCGCTGGAGCACCGAGGGCTTCGGCGTGCCGGACTTCTTCGACTCCCTGATGGCGTTCCAGCCGCAGCAGCAGCGGGCCGACGGCATCCGTCACCTGGTCGTGTTCCCGATGTACACGCAGAACGGCAGCGCGAACCGCTTTGTCGAGGCCGTGCTGATCGAGGTGATCTGGCCGGAATTCATCGACGAGCTCGAGCAGGAGTACACGAACGAGCTGTTCATGCCGATCCGTTTCCTCGATTTCACGCCCGGCTACGACACCAACTCGGCCGTTTTATTCCCCGAGACCGTCGCCATGCGCCAGATCCCCTCCTTCACCTGGGGTGCGATCTTCGCCGACCGCGAAGCTGCCCGGTTCCGCCGGGTCGTGCGCGCGGCCGCCGAGATCACGCGTCTCGAACTGCCTGCCGATGCGGCGGCGCTGCTCGACGACCAGCACCTGACCGAGGAAACCTTCGTCATGTGGGACCTCATCCACGACCGCACGCACATGCGCGGCGACCTTCCATTCGACCCGTTCATGATCAAGCAGCGGATGCCGTTCTTCCTCTACTCCCTGGAGGAACTGCGCTGCGACCTGACCGCGTTCCGCGAATCGGTCACGATCGAACGCGACGAGAACGCCAGCCCGGAAGCACGCCGGCACGCGAAACTCGTGCAGTACGCCGTGATCTTCGACCGGATCTTCCGATTCTCGATCAGCGGCACCCGGGTGCGGAACTACGACGGGCTGGGCGGGCAGCTGCTCTTCGCGTGGATGCACCAGCACCACGTGCTGCACTGGACCGACACCCGGCTCACCTTCGACTGGGAAGCCGTGCCCGACGTGGTCATCGCGCTGGGCAAGCGAATCGACGACCTCTACTGGGCGTCGATCGACCGGCCGAAGAAGGCCCACTGGCTGGCCGCCTACGACATGATCGCGGAGACGCTCACGCCGAACCCGGCGTCGCAGTGGGCTCGCGGCCTGCCGCTGGACGTGCTTGCTGGCGCACCGAAGGGCTACACCGACCTTGTTCTGGACGACGAGTTCCCGCTGTCGATGTTCTTCGAGGCGCTCGACAAGAAGATGAAGCCCGTGATCGAGTCGACGGCCGGGCTCACCGGGCGTGACTGACACCGCAGGCAGGGCCGTCGCTGGTCGCACCGTGCTCATCGCCGGTGCGACCAGCGCGGCCGGCCGCGCCGTGGCCACCGCGCTGACGGATGCCGGCGCGCACGTGATCGCGGTCGGCACCAACGCCGAGCGCCTGCACGGCTTCCGCGCCGAGGTTCCCGGTGCCGCAACCTATGTCTGCGACCTCGGCGACTTCGCCCAGGTCACGGCCCTGGCCGACGCCGTGCACGGCGAGCACGGTCCGATCGACGGCCTGATCCACCTGGTCGGCGGCTGGCGCGGCGGCGGAGGGCTGGCCGGCCAGTCCGACGGGGACTGGGATTTCCTGCACGCGCACGTCGTCGCCACGCTGCGCAACACCACCCGCGCGTTCAACGACGACCTGCTGGCCTCGCCGGCCGGGCGCCTGGCGATCGTGTCGTCGGTGTCGGTCGACAAGCCGGCCCCGGGCGGCGCGAACTACGCCGCCGCGAAGGCCGCCGCCGAGACCTGGACCCGCGCGGTCGGTCAGGGCTTCGCGAAAGCAGGCGCGGATGCCGCGGCGGTCATCTTCGTCGTGCGTGCCCTCGCCGGGCTGGAAACCGCACTTGCGACCGCGGTGGTCGGCCTGTGGGACGCGTCGGCGGCATCCGTCAACACTTCTCGCGTGCTTTTGGCCCCCTGAACCCGACGTCGGCACCCCGCGGCGCGCTAGCGTGGAACCAGGCTACAGAGGGGTGGGCATGCTCGACATCAGGACCATAAACAAGCGTTATGGCACCCGGCAGGTGCTGACCGACGTGAGTTTCGGCGTCGAGAGCGGACGCCTGACCGGCTTCGTCGGTGCGAACGGCGCCGGCAAGACAACCACCATGCGGATCATCCTGGGGGTGCTGTCGGCCGACTCCGGCACCGTGCTGCAAGACGGCGTTCCGCTGACCAGCGACGACCGCCGCCGCTTCGGCTACATGCCGGAGGAGCGCGGCCTCTACCCGAAGATGAAGGTGGGCGAGCATCTCGTCTACCTGGCCCGCCTGCACGGGTTGGGCCCGGCATCCGCCCGCCGCAACACCGCCGAGTTGCTCGACCGGCTCGGCCTCGGCGAGCGGGCCGGTGACCTGGTGCAGTCTCTCTCGCTCGGCAACCAGCAGCGCGCCCAGATCGCGGCCGCGCTCGTGCACGACCCGGAGTTCCTCGTGCTCGACGAGCCGTTCTCCGGCCTTGACCCGCTCGCGGTGGAAGTGGTCATGAGCGTGCTCTCCGGCTTCGCCGCCCAGGGCGCGCCGGTGCTGTTCTCCTCGCACCAGCTCGACATCGTCGAGCGCCTCTGCGACGACGTCGTCATCATCGCCGACGGCGAGATCCGGGCCAACGGCCCCCGAGAGCGGCTGCGCGAGCAGCACAGCAGCCCCCGGTTCGAATTGCGCACCGCGGCCGACGCTGAGTGGATCCACACCGTGCCCGGCATCTCCGTGCTCGACCTCTCCGGGGGTGTCGCCGTGTTCGAAGCCGAAACGGATGCCGCCAGCCAGTCCGTTCTGCGCCAGGCCCTCACCCGGGCCCCGGTGACACAGTTCAGCCAGCAGCGGCCCAGCCTCGCCACCATCTTCAAGGAGATCGTGCAGTGAGCACCATCTGGAACGACCGCGCCGGCACGCCACACATCAGACGCCCGCAGGTTCGCCCCCGGTATCCGGCGCCGAGCTTCGCCCGGAGTGTGTGGCTTGTCGCGACCCGCGAGATCATGGCCCGGCTGCGCAGCAAGGCCTTCCTGATCTCAACCGGCATCCTGCTGCTCATCTCGGTCGGTTCCGTCGTCGCCGGCAGTATTGCGAGTCAGAACCTGACCATGCCGAAGGTGGCCGTCGTGGGGTCCGCCGCTCAGGTCGTCGAGCAGACCGAGTCGTTCACGATGGTGAAGGCCGATGACATCGGCGCTGCCGAGTCCCTGGTGCGGGACGGCACCGTCTCCGCGGCGGTCGTTCCGTCCACCCGGGCGGATGCCCTGCTCGGCGTGCGCGTCATCGCCCTCGACTCCCCGCCGGTGGGTGTGCTCGCGGCCCTGAGCGTCACCCCCGCGGTGAGCCTGCTCGAGCCGACATCGCGGCAGAGCGGTGGCCTCGTCTACCTCGTCTCCCTGGGCTTCGGGCTGGTCTTCTTCATGTCGGCGATCACGTTCGGCTCGACCATCGCGCAGAGCGTCGTCGAGGAGAAGCAGACCCGGGTCGTCGAGATCCTGATGACCACCATCCCGGTGCGCGCCCTGCTCGGCGGCAAGGTGGTGGGCAACAGCATCATGGCCTTCGGGCAGATCGTGGCGATCGGCCTGCTGGTGGCGATCGGCATGGCCACGACCGGCCAGTTCGGGTTGCTGGGCACCGTGGGGCCGTCGATCGTCTGGTTCGCCGTGTTCTTCGCGTTCGGCTTCGTCATGCTTGCGGCGCTGTTCGCCGCGACCGCGTCGATGGTCTCCCGCCAGGAAGACGTGGGCTCGGCCACCTCGCCCGTGCTGTTCCTCGTGATGATTCCCTATTTTCTGGTGATCTTTTTCAACGACAACCCCACCGTGCTCGCCGTCATGTCCTACATCCCGTTCTCGGCCCCGGTCGGCATGCCGATGCGCATCTTCCTCGGCACGGCCGCCTGGTGGGAGCCGCTGCTCTCGCTGGCCATCCTGCTCGCCTCGACGGCCGTGGTCATCCTGCTGGGCTCCCGCATCTACTCGAACTCCCTGCTGCGGATGGGCGCCCGCGTTACGTTGCGCCAGGCCCTGCGCGGCTGACCTGCCGCCCCGCCAGCCCGATCCCGGCCCCGAACCTGAACCCTGCCCCGAACCAATTCGACGGTGATTTTGCTCCCACGGGCCGGTTTCGGCCCGAAATCACCGTTTCAACGCAAAATCTCCGTCGAATTCGCACACCGAGCGCACAGAAGCGGAGCAGACGGATGCGCGAAGATGGAGGGGTGACTCAACTCCATGACCTTTCTTCGCGCGGGTTCGCATCCGACAACTACTCCGGGGTGCACCCCGAGATTCTCGAGGCGATCGTCGCCGCCAACGGCGCGCACCAGATCGCCTACGGCGAAGACGTCTACACTGCCCGGCTGCAGCAGGTCTTCACCGAACACTTCGGCGCGGGCGTCGAAGCCTTCCCGGTCTTCAACGGCACCGGCGCCAATGTGATCGGCCTGCAGTCGATGCTGCCGCGCTGGGGCGCCGTGATCTGCGCATCCACCGCTCATATCAACACGGATGAGGCGGGCGCCCCCGAAAAGGTGGCCGGCATCAAGCTCCTCACCGTCGACACCCCCGACGGCAAACTCACCCCCGCACTGATCGACCAGCAGGCCTGGGGCTGGGGCGACGAACACCGCGCCCAACCGCTCGTGGTGTCGATCACCCAGACCACCGAGCTCGGCACCGCGTACACGGTCGACGAGGTGCGGGCCATCGCCGACCACGCACACGCCCACGGCATGAAGCTGCACATGGACGGCGCCCGCCTGTCCAACGCCGCCACCTCGCTGGGCCTGCCGTTCCGCACCTTCACCCGTGACGCCGGCGTCGACGTGCTCAGCTTCGGCGGCACCAAGAACGGCATGATGTACGGCGAGTGCGTCGTGGTCCTGAACCCTGAGGCATCCGCGGGCCTGCTTTACCTGCGCAAACTGAACATGCAGCTGGCCTCGAAGATGCGCTTCATCTCGGCCCAGCTGATCGCGCTGCTCGGCGGCGACCTCTGGCAGCGAAACGCCGGCCACGCCAACGCCATGGCCACACGGATGCGCCACGCCCTCGAGACCGGTATCGCCGCCGGCGAGATCGAGGGCTTGTCCTTCACCCAGAACACCCAGGCCAACGCGATCTTCGCGATCCTGCCCCCCGGCGTGGCCGATCGCCTGCGCGGGCACTTCCGGTTCTACGATTGGGACCCCGCGACCAACGAGGTGCGCTGGATGTGCGGCTTCGACACCGAGGAGGCCGACATCGACGCATTCGTCGCGGCCCTGATCAGAGAACTGGCCGCCCGATGAACGTCTTCGAGAATAAACCCTGGCTCGGCTCCTACGCCCCCGGCGTTCCGAGTACCATCCAGGAACCGACCGACACGCTCTCCGACATGATCGAGACCTCGGCGCGCCGGTTCGGCCCCAGCGTGGCCCTCGATTTCTTCGGCGCCACCACCACCTACGCCGAGCTCGGCGAGCAGATCTCTCGGGCCGCAAACGGCCTCCTGCGCCTCGGCGTCAAACCCGGCGACCGGGTGGCCCTTGTGCTGCCGAACTGCCCTCAGCACGTGGTGGCTTTCTACGCCGTGCTACGCCTGGGCGCGATCGTCGTCGAGCACAACCCGCTCTACACCGAACGCGAACTCCGACACCAGTTCGAAGACCACGGCGCCCGCGTCGCCATCGTTTGGGACAAGATCTACCAGACCGTCACCGATTTCCCCGCCGACCTCGGCCTGCGCACCGTGATCGCGGTGAACCTGACGGAAGCGATGCCGCTCGCCAAGCGGCTCCTGCTCAAGCTGCCGATCGCTAAAGCCCGCGAGTCGCGAGACGCCCTGACCTCGGGCCCGCTGGGCAAGGATGCCTTCACCTGGTCCGGCATCGTCGGCTCACGCAAGCTGCGCCCCGGCCACCCGCGCCCGAAGGTCACCGACACCGCCGCGCTCCAATACACCAGCGGCACCACCGGCACCCCGAAGGGTGCCATCCTCAGCCACTTCAACCTGCGCTCGAACGCCCTGCAGGGCGAGGCCTGGGTGCAGGGGCTGCGCCCTGGCGAGGAGGTCTTCTACGCGGTCCTGCCCATGTTCCACGCCTACGGCCTGACCCTCTGTCTGACGTTCGCGATGGCCACCGGCGCCCGGCTCGTGCTGTTCCCCAAGTTCGACGAGGGACTGCTGCTCGATGCGGCCCGGCGCACCCCACCCACATTCATGCCGGCCGTCCCGCCGATCTACGACCGGCTCGTGAAGGCCGCGACGGCGAAGAATGTAAGCCTGCGCAGCATCCGTTACGCCATCTCGGGCGCGATGAGCCTGCCGGTGTCGATCGTGGAACGCTGGGAGGCCGCCACCGGCGGGCTGTTGGTCGAGGGCTACGGCATGACCGAGGCCTCGCCGATCGCCGTCGGCAACCCGATGGGCCCGAGCCGGCGCCCCGGCACGGTGGGCGTGCCGTTCCCGAGCACCGAGATCCGCGTGGTGGACCCGGACGACCCGACCGTGAACCGCGGGATCGAAGAGGAAGGTGAGCTACTCATCCGTGGCCCACAGGTCTCTTCCGGCTACTGGGACCAGCCGACCGAGACCGCCAAGACGCTTCTCGACGGAGGCTGGCTGCGCACCGGCGACATCGTCCGCGTCTCCTCCGACGGCTTCGTCACGGTCGTCGACCGTATCAAAGAACTCATCATCACCGGCGGCTTCAATGTGGCGCCCTCCGAGGTCGAGGCCGCTCTTTTGTCGCATCCGGATGTCGCCGACGCCGCCGTCGTCGGGCTGCCGAGCGCGAACGGCGGCGAAGACGTCGCCGCCGCGGTCGTGTTGGCGGCGGGGGCCACCCTCGACGTCGACGCCATCCGCACGTATTGCCGCACCCGGCTCTCCGCCTACAAGGTGCCCCGCACCGTCGTGGAGGTCGACGAGCTGCCCCGGTCGCTGATCGGCAAGGTGCTGCGCCGCGAGGTGCGAGCCGGCTTGATCAAGGAGTAGCCGCGAGAGCGGGTAGAGCGTCGGTTTCGACGCCGCATTCCGACGCTTACCCGCTCGTGAGATGCTTCGGCGATGCGTATACCGCAGCGGCAGGTGGTAGCGGAATAGTGTGCCGCCGCCCGCGTTGGAGTGGATGGGTCAGCGTTGCCCCGCCATCCCAGCCAGACTCCGGCAAAAGATGGGCCCACGAACCTCATCACCAACACCCTCAGCCGCGGCGCCCACACGGCGTCGCCCCTCCTCCCCGTGCTCGCCGGGCGCTGGAGCCCCCGCGGCTTCTGCCCGACGGCCCTCGTTGACGAAGCCACTCTGACCACCGTGCTCGAGGCCGCCCGTTGGGCTCCCTCGGCCAGCAATATGCAGCCGACCCGCTTCATCGTCGCCCGCCGCGGCTCGGACAGCTTCACGAAGATCCATGAGACGCTGATGGGCTTCAACAAGGCGGGGGCGAATGCCGCCTCCGTGCTGATCGTCAACGTCGCCACCCTGCCGATCGACGTGACCCGCGAGAACCCGTGGGCCCGCTACGACCTGGGTCAGGCCGTCGCCCATCTGACGATCCAGGCCCAGCACGAGGGACTGCACACCCACCAGCTCGGCGGCTTCGACGGCACCGCCCTCGGCGTGCTCGGCGACGTCTCCCTGCTCTCCCCCGAGCTACTCGAACGCGAGTCCGCCCCGCGCACCCGCAAGCCTCTCGTCGAGCTTCTCCTGGTCAACGACTGGTCAACAACTGGTCAACAACTAGTCAACGACCAGCAGCAAGAGCCCGCCCCGACACAGTAACTCCACAGCCCCGTCAGGTACAAACATGATTCGACTATTTTTCCCGGCAACGCGCCCGGCTGCTCCCAGCAGTGAACACCGGTGGAGACCACGATGACCGAACACACCCCAAATCACTTTGATGTCGTCATCATCGGCGCGGGGCCGGCGGGAACGGCCGCGGCGCTCCGTGCCGCCGAACTGGGAGCCCGGGTCGCCGTGGCGGAGGCCGACCAGCTCGGCGGGACCTGCGTGAACACGGGGTGCGTGCCGACGAGGGTGCTCGCCAAGGCGGCGCGCCTGATGCGCGAGGTGCGCGCGGCAGATACCTACGGGATCGTAGTCAACGACCCCGTCATCGACTGGGCCACCATGGGAGACCGGGTGCAGTCGCGGGTGAACAAGGTGCGCTCGATCAAGAGCGAGGCCGAGAGGTTCGCGGCCGCCGGAATCGAACTGGTTCTGGAAGGTCGGGCGCGATTCATCGACCCGCATTCCGTGGTCCTGGACACCGGCCGCATCCTCACCGCCGCCACGTTCCTGGTCTGCGTCGGCGGGCATTCTCGGCGACTCGCCGTGCCGGGGGCGCACTTGGCGACGGTCCCGGAAGACATTCTGAAGCTGCCGTCGCTGCCCCGACGGGTAGCCGTGATCGGCGCCGGAAACACCGGCGCCCAGTTGGTCACGGTGTTCAGCTCCTTCGGCTCCGACGTGACCGTGCTCGATGTGGCACCACGCATCCTGATGGCGTCGGATTCTGACATCTCCGCCACGGTCTCGGCGGCGTTCCGCGAGCAGGGCGTGGCCGTGCACACGGGCATCGAAGCGGTGACGGCGATCGAGCCGGACGCCGACGGAACCCTCACCCTGTCCTGGCGCGAAAAAGGAACGGAACAGTCTTCCGCCTTCGACGCCGTCATTATGTCCACCGGTTGGCCGGCGGATGTCGACGACCTCGGGCTCGACCGGGCTGGCATCACCATCGAACGTTCCGCCATCCCGGTGGACCAGTACTTCCGGAGTGTCGTGCCCCATATTTTCGCGGTCGGCGACGCGAACGGCCGGGACATGCTCGTACAGGCGGCCCAATTCGAGGGCGAGGCCGCGGCCGAGAACGCGGTGCTGGGCGCCAATCGCAGAACGCCGCACCACCTGCTCCCGGCCGGCGGTTTCACCGACCCCGACTACGCGGGCGTGGGCTTCACCGAGGAGGAGGCCAGGGCTCGCGACCCGCACTGCGTCGTCGCGACAGTGCCCTACGCCGAACTCGACCGCGCTGTGATCGACGGCCGGGAACCTGGCTTCCTCAAGCTGATCGCCGACCGGCGGCGGGAGCTGATCCTCGGCGCCCATGCCACCGGGGAGAACGCGGTCGAAGTGATCCAATCCGTGACGACGGCGATGGCCGCCGGCGTCGACGTCGCCACTCTGGCCCGGGTGCGCTTCGCCTACCCCACCTACAGTGCCGTCATCGGCCTCACGGCCCGTCGACTACTGCTGGAAGCGCCGAAGCCGGCCGCGGTGATCCTGCCCGTCGCGGTGATCGAGCCCGTCGAGATCTCCCTCCCGACACGTGTGATCTCCGTGCCTACGGGAGCAGCATCACCTTGATGGCGCGGCGCTCGTCCATGGCGGCGTAGGCCTCGGCAACCTCGGCCAGCGGCAGCTGCAGGTCGAACACGCGGCCGGGGTTGATGGCACCCGAGAGCACTTCCGGCAGCAACTCTTCGACGTAGCCGCGCACGGATGCGACGCCGCCGTTCAGGCCCACGTTCCGCCCGAACAGCGGGCTAACCTCGATCGGTCCGCCGGTGGGCACGCCCACGTAGCCGACCATTCCGCCGGGACGGGCCGACGCGATGGCCTGCTCCATCGACTCCTTGGTGCCGACGCACTCGAGCACGCAGTCCGCGCCGATGCCGTCGAACAGCTCACGGATGCGGGCCACGCCGGCCCCGCCGCGCTCCTCGACGATCTCGGTCGCGCCGAACTCGCGGGCCACGATCTGCCGTTCGGGGTGACGCGACATGGCCACGATCCGGGAGGCCCCGAGCCGCTTGGCCGCGATGATGGCGCAGAGGCCGACCGCGCCGTCGCCGACGACGACGACCGTGCTGCCCGCGGTCACACCGGCGGAGACCGCGGCGTGGTGGCCGGTGCCCATGACGTCGGCGAGGGTCAGGAGACCGGGAACCTGGGCATCGGTGGGCACGGTCGGCGTCGCAACGAGCGACCCGTCGGCGTGCGGCACGCGCACTTTCTCGCCCTGGGCGCCGTCGGCGAAGCCGCCGAGCTGGTCGTCCGAGCCCCACCAGCCGCCATTCAGGCAGGAGGTGCTGGTGCCGTTCTGGCAGTTGATGCACGTGTTATCGCAGTCGTAGAACGGCGCGATGACGAAGTCGCCGACCTTGACACGGCTGACGTCGGCGCCGATTTCCTCGACGATGCCGACGAACTCGTGGCCGATTCGTTTCGGCTCCTCGGTGGGATGGATGCCGCGGTAGGGCCAGAGATCTGAGCCGCAGACGCAGGCTGCGACGACGCGCACGATGGCGTCACCGCCGGTGGAGAGAATCGGATCGGATACTTCTTCGAGGCGGATGTCCCGTTCCCCGTAAATCACTGTTGCACGCATGCTTCGACCCTATGCCAGCCCCCCTGACCGTCACCGGGGCAGGGGGCCCGTTCCGTCGTATTCCCGCCGAATTCCGCTAAACGCGAAATCCGGCGACGGACAGAACTACAGCAGCGCGTCGTCGTCGAGGTCGGCCGGGTCCACGACCAGCAACGGGGCGGATGCGACGCTGAGCGATTCCCCGTCCGGCGCCAGGTCCACCCGCACCGTCTCGCCGTCCCGCACGGCGCCCGACAGGATCGCGGTCGCCAACCTGTCGTCGATCTCGGTCTGCATCAACCGCCGCAGCGGGCGCGCACCGTAGATCGGGTCATAGCCGCGTTCCGCCAGCCAGGTGCGGGCATCCGGGGTCACGCCCAGCTCGAGCCGCCGCTCGATCAGCCGCTTTTCCAACCGGTCAACGAGCAGCCCGACGATCTGGCCGAGGTCCTCCATCGACAGCGATTCGAACACGACGATGTCGTCGAGACGGTTGACGAACTCGGGCTTGAACGTCTTGCGCACGAGTGCCTGCACGGCCGCCTCCTTCTCGTCCCGGCTGAGCACCGGGTCGATCAGGAACGCCGACCCGAGGTTCGAGGTCAGCACCAGGATCGTGTTGCGGAAGTCCACGGTGCGGCCCTGGCCATCCGTGAGCCGGCCGTCGTCGAGCACCTGCAGCAAGACATCGAAGACCTCCGGATGCGCCTTCTCCACCTCGTCGAACAAAATCACCGAATACGGGCGGCGGCGCACGGCCTCGGTCAGCTGCCCGCCCTGCTCGTAGCCGATATAGCCGGGAGGAGCCCCGACCAGACGGGACACGGAAAACTTTTCCCCGTACTCGCTCATGTCGATGCGCACCATCGCCTTTTCGTCGTCGAAGAGGAACTCGGCGAGCGCCTTCGCCAGCTCCGTCTTGCCCACGCCGGTCGGCCCGAGGAAGAGGAACGAACCGGTCGGCCGGTCCGGGTCGGAGATGCCGGCCCGGCTGCGGCGCACGGCGTCGGCGACCGCGCGCACGGCCTGCTTCTGCCCGACCAAGCGGTGCCCGAGCTCACCCTCGAGGTTCAGCAGCTTCTCCGTCTCGCCCTGCAGCAGCCGCCCTACCGGGATGCCGGTCCACATCGCGACCACGGCGGCGATGTCCTCCGCGGTGACCTGGTCACCGACCATCCGCGGCCCATCCTGCTCGGTCTGCTCCGCTTCGGCGAGTTCCCGTTCGATCACCGGGATGTCGCCGTAGAGCAGCCTGGACGCCTTCTCCAGGTTGCCCTCGCGCTCGGCCACCTCGGCCTGGCTGCGGGTGCTCACCAAGCGCTTCCTCAGATCGCCGATCCGGTTGAGCGAGGAACGCTCCTTGTCCCAGCGGTCCTGCAGTTCAGCAAGGGCCACCGTGTATTCGGCAAGGTCAGCACGCAACTTCCCCAGGCGAGCCTTAGAGGCGTCGTCCTTCTCTTTTTTCAGCGCGAGCTCTTCCAACTCCAGCCTCTGCACCCTGCGACGCAGTTCGTCGATTTCCACGGGAGCGGAGTCGATCTCCATCCGCAGCCGGCTGGCCGCCTCGTCGATCAGGTCGATGGCCTTGTCCGGCAGCTGGCGGGCGGTGATGTACCGGTTGGAGAGGGAGACCGCGGCCACCAGCGCCGAGTCCGCGATCGACACCTTATGGTGGGCCTCGTAGCGCTCCTTGAGCCCGCGCAGGATGGCCACAGTGTCTTCCGCACTGGGCTCGTCGACCAGCACCGGTTGGAACCGGCGCTCGAGGGCGGCATCCTTCTCGATGAATTCGCGGTACTCGTTGAGCGTGGTCGCACCGATCAGGCGCAACTCGCCGCGGGCGAGCATGGGCTTGAGCATGTTGGAGGCCGCCACGGACCCTTCGCCGCCGCCGGCACCCATCAGGGTGTGCAGCTCGTCGACGAAGGTAATGATCTGCCCCTGCGCGTCGTTGATTTCCTTGAGCACGGCCTTGAGCCGCTCCTCGAACTCGCCGCGATACTTGGCCCCCGCCACCAGGGCCGCCAGGTCGAGGGAGACCAGCTGCTTGCCCTTGAGGGAGTCGGCCACATCGCCGGCCACGATGCGCTGGGCCAGTCCCTCCACAACGGCGGTCTTGCCCACGCCGGGTTCACCGATCAGCACCGGGTTGTTCTTGGTGCGGCGGGTGAGTACCTGACTGACCCGCCGAATCTCCGCGTCCCGCCCGATCACCGGGTCAAGCTTGCCGGTCCGGGCGATCTCGGTGAGGTTGACACCGTACTGCTCCAACGCCGTCTTCGCTTCTTCCTGGGGCGGTTGCTGACCTGCTTGCATCGGAAGATCCTCTCTCGGGCCGGCCGCTCTCGTCGCAGGTCGGCAAAAAGCTGAGCCTGTTGGACTCAAGTTTAGGGGACATCGAGAAAACGCGCCAGCGGTCCGGAGACAACTCGGCGGTGCTACGGCGGCAGCCCCATCACGACCCAGTTTTCGTCCGGGTATCCGAATTCCTCTGTCGGATGCCATACTTACCGAACAAAAGACCCGTTTCTACACTCAGCGCAGAGGATCAGGCCCGTGGCCACCCCCACCCTTAAAAACTTCATCAACGGCCGCTTTGTCACTCCCTCCGGCACCGAGCTGCTCGACATCGTCGATCCCACAACGGGACGCCGGGTTGCCCGGGCCCCGGTCTCCACCGCGGCCGACGTCGACGACGCGATGACCGCCGCGAAGACCGCCTTCCGCACCTGGGGCCGCACCACTCCCGCCGAGCGGCAGCGCGCGCTGCTGCGCCTCGCCGACGCGATCGATGCCGAGAGCGACGCCATCGTGGAGGCCCAGCACCGCAACACGGGCCAACCTCGCGCCACGATCGCCGTTGACGAGGTCGCGGCCGGCGCCGATCAGCTGCGCGCCGCGAACCGATCGGCGTGGTCGGGCAGGTCACCCCGTGGAACTTCCCCTTCCTGATGGCCATCTGGAAGATCGGCCCCGCGCTGGCGGCCGGCAACACCCTCGTGCTCAAGCCCAGCGACACCACCCCGGAGTCGACCCTCGAACTCGCCCGGATCAGCCAGGGCATCCTCCCCGACGGCGTGATGAACATCGTGCTCGGCAACGGCGGCACCGGGGCCGCGATCGTCGAGCATCCGGTACCCGGCCTGGTCTCGATCACTGGCAGCGTGCGGGCCGGTATGGCCGTCGCCGCCGGCGCCGCGAAGACGCTCAAGCGGGCCCATCTCGAGCTCGGCGGCAAGGCGCCGGCCCTGGTCTTCGCCGGCGTCGACGTCAGCGTGACCGCCGCCGCCATCGCCGACTTCTCCTTCTATAACGCCGGGCAGGACTGCACGGCCATCACGCGAGTGCTCGTGCACGAGTCCATCCATGACGAGTTCGTCGACGCACTCGTCGCCGAGGCCCGCAGCCGCACTACCGGGTCGGCCGACGACGCCGACAACTACTTCGGGCCGCTCAACAACGTCAACCATTTCGGCGACGTCTCGCGCAAGGTCGCGGCCCTGCCCGACCACGCTGTCATTGCCACCGGCGGACACCAGGTCGGCACCGAGGGCTTCTTTTTCGAGCCCACAGTCGTCACGCAGGTGCGCCAAACGGATGCGATCGTGCAGGAGGAAACGTTCGGCCCGGTGATCACGGTGCAGCCCTTCACGTCGGAGGAGCACGCGGTCACGCTCGCGAACGATGTCAACTACGCGCTCGCCTCCAGCGTGTGGACCCTCGACCACGCCACGGCCATGCGGGTCTCCCGCGACCTCGACTTCGGCGCGGTGTGGATCAACACCCATCTCCTGCTGACCGCCGAGATGCCACACGGCGGTTTCAAGCAGTCCGGATACGGCAAAGACCTGTCGATGTACGGCGTCGAGGACTACACCCGGATCAAGCACGTGATGAGCGCGCTGGAATAAACACGGGTCTCGACAGGCTCGACCACCGCCAGGCTCGACCACCGCCAACGAGAACAGAGGCCCCTCGATGACTTTCCACCCGCTCGACCCGCTCTCCGCCGCTGAGTTCACCTCCGCCGTCGCCATCCTCGCCCGCGAGCGCGGCGTCGCCGACGGGTGGCGGTTCACCTCGATCGAGCTGGTCGAGCCGCCCCGGAGCGCCGTCGCCGAGTTCACAGCTACCAGCGCGGTTCCCGACCGACGCGCACGGCTGGTAGTGCTCCACCGCGCCGAGAACACCACCTGGGTGGGCGTCGTCTCGCTCACGACCGACGCCCTGCTCAAGTGGGAAACGGTGCCGGGGATGCAGGCGAACTTCACCGTCGACGAGTGGGAGGAAGCCGACGCCGCCCTTCGCGCCCACCCCGATGTGATCGCCACTCTCGCCCGCCGGGGCATCACCGACCTCGACCTGGTCTTCATCGACACCTGGACCTACGGCGACGCGGTAATCCCCGACCGGTATCGCGGCCGCCGCCTGGGCTGGTCAGACGTCTGGGTCCGGGCGTCCACCGACGCCAACCCCTATGCGGGACCGGTCAGCGGCCTGCACTTCGTGCTCGACGTCAACACCATGGAACTGCTCGAGGTGGAGGACTCGTTCACGGTCGAACCGCCGGCGGGAATGGGCGAATACGTGCCGCACCTGGTGCCCCGGCGCATCCGGGATCGAAGCCCGCGCCCGCCGCTCACCCCGCTCGACATCGGGCAGCCCGACGGCCCGAGCTTCACGCTCGACGGCAACCTGATCGAGTGGCAGAACTGGTCGCTCCGGGTGGGCTTCAACTACCGCGAGGGCATGACCCTGCATACCGTGGGCTACCGGGACGGCGGCCGGGTGCGGCCCATCGCCAACCGGTTGTCGTTCGCGGAGATGGTCGTGCCCTACCGCGACCCCAGCGTCGACCATTTCCGTCGCACCGCCTTCGACATCGGCGAGTGGGGCCTCGGCTTCATGACCACCTCGCTCGAGCTCGGCTGCGACTGCCTCGGCGAAATCCGCTACCTCGATGCCGTGCTGCACAACAGCAAGGGCGAGCCGTACAGCATCCCGAACGCGTTCTGCATCCACGAGGAAGACAACGCGGTGCTCTGGAAGCACGTCGACCACAACGGCAGTGCCGAGGTGCGCCGGATGCGCCGGCTCGTCGTGTCCTTCCACGTCACGGTAGCGAACTACGAGTACCTCGTCTATTGGCGCTTCTACCAGGACGGCAACATGGAATGCGAGGTGCGCGCCACCGGGATCATGGTGGTGACGCACCTCGACGAGGGCCAGCCGCACCCCAACGGAACCCTGGTCGACACGCGCACCTACGCGCCGTTCCACCAGCACTTCATCGTGGCCCGGATGGACCTCGACGTCGACGGCCGCGAGAACACGGTGTTCCGCACCGAGACGCAGGCCGAGCCGATCAGCGCCGCAAACCCGCTCGGCCTCGCGATCACCCAGCTGAACACCCCGATCGAGACCGAGGGGTTCGACGACTACAACTGGGACACCCAACGGGCCTGGAAGGTCGTGAACGAGAACTCGCTCAACGGCCTCGGCACCCCCGTGTCCTACAAGCTGGTGCCCGGCGGAGCCATCCCGTCCTTCTTCGACCAGGCGGCGCCTGCCCTCCAACGCGCCCAGGTGATCGGGCACACGGTCTGGGTCACCCCGAACGACGAGTCCGAACGCTGGCCGTGCGGCGAGTTCGTCAACCAGAGCGCGGTCGACCACGGCCTGCCCGAGTGGATCCAGGCTCGCCGGCCGGTGCGGAACGCCGATATCGTGCTCTGGTACGTCTTCGGTATCCACCACATCACCCGACCGGAAGAGTGGCCGATCATGCCGGTCGACACCGTGTCGTTCTGGCTCAAGCCGGTCGGCTTCTTCGACCGCAATCCGTCGCTCGACGTGGAACGCAGCCCGGCGCACTGTGCGCCGGGCGAGCACGCCGAGCAGGACCATGAACATGACCAGCCCGCCCATAATCCACAGCACTATGACCACTGAGTGCGACACCCGTCGCGAACCGAGGGAGAAACCAGCGTGACCCGAGTAGCCAACTACGTCATCGCATACGAAGCGACCGAACGGGGCAATGACACCGTCGAGCTGGGTGTCGCGCTGGCGCGCCTGACCCGCTCCGAGCTGCGTCTGTGTCTTGTGCTTCCGCATCATTCATCCACCGTCCCGGCCCGGGTCGGTGCTTCCACCTCCCCCGACTACCAGGCTCTGCTCGAGGAGCAGGCCCTCGAATGGCTGGAACAGGGCAAGGCCCTGGTTCCCGATGACGTGGTCGCCTCCACGCATCTCTTCTACGCCGACTCCACCACGGAAGGGCTGCTCCAGGCCGCTCGCGCGTTCGACTCGGACCGCATCGTCGTCGGGGCCTCACGCCGCGGCCTGATGAACCGATTCACGATCGGCAGCGTGGCCAACGCGCTCCTGCACGCCTCGCCGGCGCCCGTCGCCCTCGCGCCCCGCGGCTACAAGGCTCCCGCACAGCTGACCCGGATCACCTGCGCCATCGGCACCCGGCCGGGCTGGAAGACGCTGCTCGACTCTCTGGTGGCCTTCTCGGCGGACCTCACGGTCGACCTGCGTTTCGTCACGCTCGTGGAGGTCGACGCCGGTCGTCGGCACCCGGTCGACGAGAGCGAGAGCCAGGCCCACCTCGACGGCGTCCTGGAGTACTTCCAGAGTCGGTCGAAGGCGCGCGGCACCATCACCACCGAGGTCGCGTCCGGGCACACCGTCGAGGCCGCCGTCGAGGCCCTCGACTGGCAGCCGTTCGAAATCGCCTTCGTCGGCTCCAGCCGGCTGGCTCAGCCCACCACGATTTTCCTCGGCATCACTGCACACCGCATGCTGCACGCGCTCCCCGTTCCCCTCATCGTGGTCCCCACCGGCACTGACGCCCGTAAGCCGCACTGACCCTAAGGACAGTCCATGACTAGCCAACATCCCTCCTCGGGCTCCACGCCCGGCACCTCCACCCTCACCGGCGGCCTTTCCGAGAAGGGCCTCAGCGCTGGCTCCATCGGGCTTCTCGGCGCCACGGTCATCGGCATCTCGTGCATCGCGCCGGCGTACACCCTGACGGCCTCCCTCGGCCCGACGGTCGCGGCCGTCGGCACCCAGATGCCGGGCATCTTCCTGGTCGGGTTCATCCCCATGCTGCTGGTGGCGCTCGGTTACCGCGAGCTCAACAACGCCATGCCGGATGCCGGCACCTCCTTCACGTGGGCCACCCGCGCCTTCGGGCCGTGGCTCGGCTGGATGGGCGGCTGGGGTCTGATCGTCGCGACGGTGGTCGTGCTCTCCAACCTCGCCGGAGTCGCCGTCGACTTCTTCTATCTGATGCTCGCCCAGCTTCTCGGCAACCCGAGCCTCGCCGACCGGACGAACAATGTTGTGATCAACGTGCTCACCTGTCTGGTGTTCATGGTGGCGGCCTGTTATGTCTCGTACCGCGGCATGGAGACCACGAAGGCCGTGCAGTACGTGCTCGTGGCCTTCCAGCTGATCGTGCTGGTCTGGTTCAGCGTCGCCGCCCTGCTGCAGGTCGTAGAAGGCACCGCCTTCGATGCCCTTGCGTTCAGCGCCGACTGGTTCAACCCGTTCCTCGCCCCTTCGTTCTCGGCCTTCGCGGCCGGGGTCTCGCTCTCGATCTTCATCTTCTGGGGCTGGGACGTCACCCTGACCATGAACGAGGAGACCAAGAACCCGAAGACAACCCCCGGGCGTGCGGCGACGTTGACCGTGGGCATCATCTTCGCGCTCTACATCCTCGTGGCGGTCGCCGCCCTGATGTTCTCCGGCATCGGCGCCGGCGAATTCGGACTCGGCAATGAGGAGATCCAGGGCAACGTGTTCGCCGCCCTCGCCGGACCGGTGATGGGTCCCTTCGCCATCCTGATGTCGCTGGCCGTGTTGTCCAGCTCGGCCGCGTCGCTGCAGTCGACCTTCGTCGGGCCGGCACGCACCATGCTATCGATGGGCCACTACAAAGCGTTCCCGAAGCGGTTCGCCTCAATCAGCCCGCGCTACAAGTCCCCGGCCTTCGCCACCGTAATGGCAGGAATCGTGGCCTGGGGCTTCTACGCGATCATGCGCGTGCTCAGCACCGATGTGCTCACCGACACGATCCTGACCCTGGGCATGATGATCTGCTTCTACTACGGGGTCACCGCGTTTGCCTGCGTCTGGTATTTCCGCGACTCGCTGAACGGGCCCCGGGCCATCCTGCTCAAACTCCTGGCGCCGCTGATCGGCGGGGTCATCCTGCTGGTCATCTTCGCAACCACTCTCTACGACAGCATGAACCCCGACTACGGCAGCGGATCGAACATCGGCGGGGTCGGGCTCGTGTTCATCCTCGCGATGGTGCTGTTCATCGGCGGCCTCGTGCTGATGCTGATCCAGCGCAGCGTCAACCCTGCCTTCTTCCAGGGAAAGACGTTGACGAAGGGGTCCTCGAAGGAACACGGGCACGTCGAGTAGCCCCCTGATGCGCCCGGCCGGGCACGGCCGGCCGGGCTGGGGCATGGAAGAATGGTTCCCGCCATGGCCCACACGTTCAGCTCCCACGACATCGCGCTCCTTGTGGGCAGCCAGGCGTTCTCACGCGGCGAACGCTACGCCCGCAACGGCCACGTTGATGCCGAGACCTGGTTCGGCTCGAACACCCAGCTCTTCGGCATGGTGCGCGGTTCTCACCCGACGCCCTATTCGGTGACCGTCTCGTTCACCCTTGATTCCGCCGGCGCCGCGGTGCGGGCATCCGGCGTCTGCACCTGCCCGATGAAGCGCAACTGCAAGCATGTCGCCGCGCTGCTGATCGCGAGCCAGGGCGGCGCCGTGGGCCGCAGCCTCGGCGGAGTGCCGGGTGCCCCCGCCACCGCCCTGGGCCGCGAGCCCGGGTCGGCCGTCGGCACCGCCGGGTTCTCCGCACGGGCAGCGTGGCGAAGTACGCTGGCTCCTCTGGCGCGACCGGATTCCGCGCCGTCCGCAGACACCCGCCTCGCCCTCCAGTTCCAACTTCTCGCTCCCGAGCACGGGCGTTTCGCCAGTCAGCCGGGGCCGCGCCGGCTGGCGGCGCGGCCCGTGATGATGGGCAAGCAGGGCAAGTGGATCCGGGGCAGCGTCACCTGGGAGAACCTGACCACCGACGGGTCGCTCGACCGCGGCCAGCTGCGGGTGCTCTCGGCGCTCTACGCGCTGCAGTTCGCGGCCCGCCCGTACTACGCCACCTCCACCCAGTGGATTCCGGTCGACGCTTTCCCCGACCGAGCGCTCTGGGACCTGCTCGACGACGCGGCGAACGCCGGGCTCCCCCTGGTCTCCGCCACGGCGCAGCAGGATCCCGTGCTCGTCTCGCCCGTTCCTGCGTGCCTCGAGCTGGACATCCGTCGTGTGTCCGACGGCCTCACGCTGCGCCCCGTCCTGCTGCTGGGCGACGAGCCGCAGGCGCGCGGCACGTTCGGGTTCATCGGCAACCCCGCCCACGGCGTCTACACCTGGGCGGGCCAGTCCGGCAGCGATTCCCCGCAGATCACCCTCGCCCCGCTGTCGGGCGAGATCAGCCGGGAGCTGCGGGCCATGGCGGCCTCCGACACCATCGCGGTGCCCGGCGCGGACGAGGCCGACTTCCTGGCCGAGTTCTACCCGTTCCTTCGACACCGGGTCACCGTGACCAGCCGGGACGAGTCGTTCGCCCTGCCCGAGACCCCGCAGCCCGTGCTGGCCCTGACCGTCACGCACCAGATGGATGCCCGCATCACCCTGCACTGGGTGTGGCACTACCCGGAATACCACCAGCCACTCCGCCCGGTGCCGGACGATGACAGGTTTCGCGACGGCACCCGGGAGGGACAGATCCTGCACGACGTGCAGACGCTCCTCACCTCCGTGCCGGCCCTGGTAGGGCAGCAGAGCGGCCTGCCGGTACTGATCGAGCGCGCCACCCTGGCCGGCACCGCCATGCTCGGCTTCCTCGACTCCGTGGTGCCGACCCTGGCGGCCGCAGACCATGTCACCGTGCTGGTCGCCGGCGATGCCCCCGACTACCGCCAGGCCGACGAGGCGCCGGTGATCACCGTGGGCACCACCGAACGCCCGGATGACCGGGACTGGTTCGACCTGCAGGTGGCCGTCAGCATCGACGGCGAGGAGATCCCGTTCGACAGCCTGTTCCGGGCCCTGGCGGTCGGTCAGCAGCTGATGATCCTGCCCAGCGGCACCTGGTTCAATCTAGACCGCCCCGAACTGCACACGCTCCGCCGGCTGATCGAGGAGGCCCGAGGGCTGCAGGACGCCGGCGCCGAGTCCCTGGGGATCAGCCCGTTCCAGGCCGACCTCTGGGAGGAGCTGCAGTCCCTCGGGGTCGTCGCCGGCCAGGCGGCCGCGTGGCGCGACACCGTGTCCGGGCTCACCGACGTCGCCCAGATTCCGGAACAGCCGCTGCCGGCCGGGGTCGACGCCACCCTGCGCGGCTATCAGCAGGCCGGTTTCGAGTGGGTGAGCTTTCTCTACGACCATCAACTGGGAGGCATCCTCGCCGACGACATGGGCCTCGGCAAGACCCTGCAGGCCATCGCCCTGATGGAACGCGTGCGGGAGCAGCCGGGGCAGAGCGCGCCGTTCCTGGTCGTGGCACCCACCAGCGTGGTCTCCAACTGGGCGGCCGAGTGCGCCCGATTCGCGCCCGGCCTGCGGGTGGCCGCGATCACCGAGACCGCCGGCAAGCGCAGCAGCACTCTGGCCTCGCTGCACGCCGGCGCGGACGTCGTCGTCACCTCGTACACGCTATTCCGGCTGGACTTCGGCGACTACGAGGCCCTGGCCTGGTCCGGGCTGCTGCTCGACGAAGCCCAGTTCGTCAAGAACCGCAAGTCCCGCGCCCACCAGTGCGCCCGCCGCCTGGCCACCCCGTTCAAGCTCGCGATCACGGGCACGCCGCTGGAGAACAACCTGATGGAGTTCTGGTCGCTGCTCTCAATCACGGCACCGGGACTGTTCCCCAGCCCCGGCCGCTTCGGCGACTACTACCAGAAACCGATCGAGAAGGATGCCGACGGCGACCGGCTCGACCAGCTGCGCCGCCGCATCCGCCCGTTCATGCTGCGCCGCACGAAGGAGCAGGTGGCCGGCGACCTGCCCACCAAGCAGGAGCAGGTGCTTGAGCTCACGCTGCACCCGAAGCACCGCGCGGTCTACGACACCCACCTGCAGCGGGAACGGCAGAAGGTGCTCGGCCTGATCGACGACATGAACTCCAACCGTTTCGAGATCTTCCGCTCGCTCACCATGCTGCGCCAACTCAGCCTCGATGCCAGCCTCTACGACACGAAGTACGACGACATCCCGTCGACCAAGCTCGACGTGCTCCTCGAACTGCTGGAGGACGTCGTCGCCGGCGGGCATCGCACCCTCATTTTCAGCCAGTTCACAAAGTACCTGGGCAAGGCCCGCGCACGCCTCGACGCCGCGGGCATCAGCTATTCCTACCTCGACGGCAAGACCCGCAACCGGGCGCAGGTGATCGAGAGCTTCAAGGCCGGCGACAATTCGGTCTTCCTGATCAGCCTCAAGGCCGGGGGGTTCGGCCTGAACCTGACCGAGGCCGACTACGCCATCCTGCTCGACCCGTGGTGGAACCCGGCCACCGAGGCGCAGGCCGTGGACCGCATGCACCGGATCGGCCAGACGAAGAACGTCTTCGTCTACCGCCTGGTCTCCCGGGACACGATCGAGGAAAAGGTGATGGCCCTCAAGGCCACGAAGGCCCGCCTCTTCGAGAGCGTGATGACGGATGGCGCCGCGCGCGGGACCGCCCTGACGGCCGCCGACATCCGTGAGCTGCTCGCTTAGCCCACGCACCGGTACCCGCCCGCTGAGTCGCCCCCTGAGTCGCCCGCGCTGTCGCCCGCACGAGTGCCCGCCCCGGGCACGCGAGTAGGCTTTCAGCTGCCGGTCACGAGACCGCCGTCCCAGCAAGAGGTAGCCCATGCCGCAGCACCGCCCGTTCGCTCCCCTGGCCGAATCCACCGTGATCGGAGCCGAGGGCTGGCCGGCCGGGCTGGTCGCCGCCGTGCGCGCGTCGACCGAGGCGGCGGCACGCGCCACACTGCCCTGGGTGGGTCGCGGCGACAAGATCAACGCCGACCAGGCGGCCGTCGCCGCCATGCGTGCCGTTCTCCTGACCGCGCCTTTTCGCGGAACCGTGGTGATAGGCGAGGGCGAGAAGGACCAGGCCCCCATGCTTGCCAACGGGGAGCAGCTCGGCACGGGAAACGGACCGGACTGCGACATCGCAGTCGACCCGCTCGACGGCACGACCCTCGTCGCCCGGAACCTGCCCGGGGCGGTGTGCGTGATCGCCATCTCCCCCCGAGGCACGATGTTCGATCCCGCCGGTGTCTTCTACATGGAGAAGCTCATCTCAGGCCCAGCCGGTCACGGCGTGCTCGACCTGCACGCCTCCGCCACCCGCAACCTCCGTGCGTTCTCGCTCGCCAGCGGCATCCCCGAGACCGCGCTCACCGTCGCCGTGCTCGACAAACCGCGCCACGTCGAACTCATCCGCGAACTCGGGTGCGCCGGAGCACGCGTGCTCCGCACGGCCGAGGGTGACGTCTCCACGGCCATCGCCGCCGCATCGACGGATGCCGCGGTCGACCTCTCGATGGGAATCGGCGGTACCCCGGAAGGCGTCATCGCGGCCTGCGCCGTGCGCGCCCTCGGCGGCGTGATGCTCGGGCGGATGGCCCCGCAGAGTGAGCCCGAAGTGCGCGGCGCCCGGGCCGCGGGCCTCGACCTCGCCCGCATCTACGACGCAGCAGACCTGGTGGCGAGCAAGCACGTGCTTTTCGCGTCGTCCCCGGTCACCTGAGCCACCGCGCTCTGTTCCAAAAGTCGATCCGCCCGATGTTCGACCCGGTCGAGACCCGATTCATCTCCCGACCTCAGCCCGAGGCAGAATAGAACGGTGAGTTCCACAACTACCTTCGCCCTGATCCGCCACGGCCAGACCGACTGGAATGCCGCTCTGCGTATCCAGGGCCACTCCGACATCCCGCTCAATGACACCGGGCGTGGCCAGGCAGCGGATGCCGTCTGCCACCTGGCCGCACAGGAGTGGGACTTCGTCGTCTCCTCACCGTTCAGCCGCGCAGCCGAGACGGCCGATCTCATTGCCCTGGGCCTCGGCCTGACCGTCACGGATCGCATCCCAGGGATCGTCGAGCGCAACTACGGTCCCGCCGAGGGACTGGGCGCAGGCCCCGAGCTGGACGCGCTCCGCGTCCCCGGCGGCCCCACCGGAATCGGCGGCTTCCACGGCGCCGAAACCGAGGCCAGTGTCGCCGACCGCGGAGTCGAGGCCCTGCAGCTGCTGGCCCGCAACCACCCGGGTGCCCGCATCATCGTAGTCAGCCACGGAACACTGATCCGACTGACGCTGATGCAGGCGCTCGAGACGCCCGTCGACACGATCAGGAACGCCTCCCTCAACGTGGTCGTCCATGACCAGGCCGGCTGGACCCTCGACATCCTCAACGGCGAGCCCGTCCCCGCCGGCAACCTCCTCCCCATCAACTAGCAGCCGCCGGTCCCGCACCCCGCATGACTGCACCCGGAACGGGCCTACTCACCCTCGCTTAGCGACGGCAGGCCCCCTCGCGCGGGTGGCCCTCTGTCGTCGGTGCAGGTGTGCGCCCTCGCACCAGGGCCCGTGTGTGTGTGGCTAACTCAGGACATCTGTTGCCCGGAGTAGACGGCCGCCGCGGGTTAGTGCGGCATTGGTGCGGATGCCCGGCACGGCCCGGCTGGATCTCCTGAGTTGGCCAACGACCGCTGCTGGATGTGCG